>JAJRYI010000416.1 GCA_024275815.1 Actinomycetes bacterium
AGGGGGGACCGCGAGCCCGCACCGGCACAAACCGTCACACTGCGGGGCTACGAACAGCAGCCGCCCCCAAGGGGACGGCTGCTCGTCGCTTCTCGTGATCTCGCCGCTCAGGCGTTCTGGACGCTGCGGATGTAGTCGATGATGCTCGCAACCTGGTCATCGGTGAACACCTTGCCGAAGGCAGGCATCTCGCCGAAGCCGTTGTGGATCCGGTCCTCGTAGAACGAGTCCGGCTCGTTGGCAACACCGGATCCCTTCCCGAGTTCCGGTCCGATGTTGCCGCTCAGATCGATCCCGTGACAGTACGCACAGCCCATATTGAAGAGCTCCTGGCCCGACAGGTCGGTCTGGGCGAGTGGGGTGAACCACAGCGGCATGTCCGGAGCGGTCTCCTCGAACGCCCTCAGATACACGACGACCGACGCGATCTGTTGCTGGGTGAGAATCCCTCCGAAGTCCACCGAGTACGCAGACATGAGCGTTCCGGGCACACCGGTCGAGATGAGCTGATGCATCTGCTGGTCTGAGACCGATCCGAGGAACTCCTTCGAGTTCAACGCCGGACCGAGTCCACCCGTCGCCTCACCACCGTGGCACTGGGCACAGTTGGCGGTGAAGATCTCCTCACCCTGAACAGCGAGACTCTCGTTGAGCGCTGCCTGTGCATCTGCGAGCTTCGCAGGCTGAAGGATCCGGTAGACCGGGAACGCCAGCACGAAGAGGAACAGGAACGCCGCCCCCCACACCATCCACTTGTTGGTGGATGCGACGAGCTGAGGGTCTTCGTCGTGATACTTCATCACTCACCTCCTGAGATGCAAGGCTCGCCGGGCGGCTCGTCGATGCTCTCAGGCCCCGGAGGGGCGCCCTGGGTGATCGATCCCGTATCGATGACCACCGACGTGCCCTCCATCTCGATCGCGAACCGATCCATACTCCGAGGCGAGGGACCTGATCGGTACTCACCGAGGCGGTTGAATCGCGACCCGTGGCACGGGCACTCGAACTCGCCTGCCGACTCGCACCAGGGAACCCTGCACCCGAGGTGCGGACACCGCCACCACAGTGCAACGACGTCGCCGCCGTTCTTGGTGAGGTACGCCTGGGCTTCAGACACCGTGACGACACTCGTCGTCGGGACGTCGCCAGCGGCGCCGTCTTTGATCTTGCCACCGAACCCGGAAGGGCTTGCAGGTTGCAAGATGTCCCACGACGTCCATGCGCCGGCGACTGCCACGAGGCCGAAGCCCCACTTCCAAATGTTCGACAAGAACTGTCGTCGTTCAATGAGTTTCTTCATAGTTCGCCATGCCATTCGTTCCAGGGCCAGATCCACATCCAGTCGGGTCCTCTGAACGCAAACCCGATCACCGTCAACACGATCCAGGCGACCAGGAACAGCGTGAACGTCCATACGGCGACCTTGCGGAACCGTGCCTTTCGGGCCGGGTTGCGATCGATGTACGGGAGTATGATGAGCCCCCCGACGAGCATCCCCGGGAGGAGTACGCCGGCGATCATCGGGTGCAGGAGGCTCAGGAGCTCCTGGAGACCCACGAAGTACCACGGTGCTTTCTCCGGGTTCGGGGTGACCGCCGGGTTGGCGATTTCTTTGAGCGGTGCGTTGAAGAGGATCGCCACGACGAGCACGAACAGGAGTACGCCGAGTGAAGCCACGGCGTGCCGTACGAGAAGGTGTGGCCACGTGAAGACGAGCTTCTGACGTTCGGGCACCTTCTCATCGCCGACAGGTGGTTTCCCCGGCACGACGCCGAGCACCCTCTGGCCCTCCACGATCTGAGGGTCATCGGCCATCGAGATCACCTCCTGCTGAATCGAGGGTCGAGTCTTTCCGCCATCTCCACAGGTGAATGACTATGCCCATCACGAGGACCGTTGGAAGCAACGCTACGTGGAGGACGTAGAAGCGCAGCAACGTCGCCGAACTCACCTGGGGACCACCGAGGAGCAGCTGGGATACCTGGTCACCGATGTACGGGACGTAGGCGGCAAGAGACGTACCGACCGTGATCGCCCAGTACGCCAGCTGGTCCCAGGGGAGCAGGTATCCGGTGAACGACATGAAGAACGTCAGGAGAAGGAGAACCACCCCGACGACCCAGTTGAACTCCCTCGGCGTCTTGTACGCACCCCGGTAGAACACCTTGGCCATGTGCATCATGACGGCGACCACCATCAGGTGGGCGGACCAGCGATGGACGTTGCGGATGAACTGCCCGAACGGCACCGACGTCTGGAGGAACAGGATGTCTCCATAGGCGTACGTCGGAGACGGTACGTAGAAGAACATCAGGTAGATGCCAGAGACGATGAGCGAGATGAAGAGCGTCAGGCTGATCACTCCGAGGTACCACGAGTATCGGAAGCTGATCTCCTCCTGACGAACCTTGACCGGGTACAGGTGGAGGAAGAAGTTGGACCAGTGGCCTTCTGCTCGTTCCCTTGGTGTGTTGCGTGCCGGGACGCGGAAGACCGACTGCCCGACCGTTGTGTCTTTCACTCGCTCCATGAGCGTTGGCTTCATGCCAATCCTCCGATCGTCAGGGGAATACTCTGGGGGACGCCGACACCGCTCCACATCCCCATCGACAACGCCTTGGGCGGACATCTATCGATGCACAGCGCGCATCGGATGCACCGCGATTCGTCGAGGAGCAGTGCCGTGCCTCCCGGCAGGCCGCCAACGTCCTGCGACGGGACCAGTGAGATGAGGTCGACCGGGCACACGTCGGCACACAAGCCGCACAGGACACACGAGTCGACGTCGAGTTGGATATCGAGGAAGCAACGCAGACATCGGGCAGCTTCGGCCCTCGCCTGGTCTTCGGTGAACCCGAGCTCGACCTCGGACAACCCGATCCGGCGATCCGTCGGCAGCGACGGGATCGATACCCGCTGTTGCTCGTCGTAACGATCCATCATGCGGTTGAAGTCCTCGACGATCGTCATCTTGCCACTGCGGCGTTCGGCCGTTGCGTCTGCCGGAGAGAGGGTCGCGTGGATCGAAGCTGCCGCGCTCCGGCCCTCGGCGATGGCAGTGATGAGAAGGCGAGGGCCGAAGGCGGCGTCCCCACCGGCCCAAACATCGGGGAGAGAGGTCTTGAGGGTGTCTGGGTCGGTTGCGATCGTGCGACGGGGTGAGACCTCGGGTCCGTGCTCGCCGAGTGCCTCGAGATCGATGGCCTGACCGATCGCGAGAATCACGGTGTCGGCCTCGAACTCAGCAACGTCGTCCTCGTCGAACTCCGGTGCGAACCGGCCTTCCTCGTCGAAGACACTCTTGACACCAACGGTTCGAAGGCCGGTGACCCGACCCTGATCGTCGGTGACGATCTCCTGAGGACCCCGGCGCCCGGAGAAACGGATGTTCTCCTCCTCTGCTTCTTCGATCTCGAACTCCTGGGCCGGCATCTCTTCTCTCGACTCGAGAGAG
>JAJRYI010000417.1 GCA_024275815.1 Actinomycetes bacterium
GCTGTCGGCTGTCGGCTGTCGGCTTGGAGTGTCGTTGTACGCTGTCGTGGCATGAAGACGATCACGTTCTCGGTGGACACGGGGTGGGACAAGGTCGTTGTGGACATCACGGGGGAGGTTGCGTCGTTCGTGGCGGGGGAGGGGGACGGGCTGTTGAACGTGTTCGTCCCCCACGCCACTGCTGGCGTGGCGATCATCGAGACGGGGGCGGGGTCCGACACCGACCTGCTCGCGGCGATCGACCGGTCACTGCCGCCCGACGACGGGCTCTACCGGCACCGACATGGATCCCAGGGCCACGGTGCCGACCACGTGCTCCCCGCATGGATCGCACCGTCGATCGTCGTCGCCGTCATCGACGGGTGGCTGGCCCTCGGGACCTGGCAGTCGATCGTCCTCGTCGACCCCGACAGGGACAACCCCACGAGGACGGTACGGCTGTCGATGGTGAGGGACAGATAGCAGACACCAGACGTCAGAAGGAGGTTCCCCCTGAACCTGGATCCACGGACTGCATGTCGACGAACCGGTAGAACGCTTCCGCCCCAAAGGTTGCGAGGTGTTGGGTGGTGCACCGTTTCGATGCAAGCCGTCGCGTCCTCCTGTCCCCCCTTCAGGGGGGACGGAAGGAAGAGCCCGGTATCTCGGCGTCGAACAGCGGATTGAGACTGAAGCGGGGGACGGGAGAAGTGGCCTTTCACTTCCGTCCGTATCTCCGTAGACTGTCACTCTGAATCCTCATCCGAACCCGAGGTGAACTCCACATGCAGCAGGAAACCCTGCGCGCCGAACAGCGCGTTACCCAGGGCACCCGTGCCTCCAAGCGGCTCCGCCGCGAAGGACGCGTCCCAGGTGTCGTCTACGGCGTCGATATCGAGCCGCTCGCCGTGCACGTCTCGAACCGTGACCTCTACACCGTCCTCAACACCGACGCCGGTCGCAACGCGATCATCGAAGTCAACATCGGAGACACCCAGGTACTCACCGTCGCCCGTGAGATCCAGCGTGACCCCGTGCGCGGCGACATCACCCACCTCGACTTCATCCAGGTCAAGATGGACACCGAGATCGACGCAGAGGTCGCCATCGAGTTCGTCGGGATCCCTCGAGGGGTCAAGGACGACGGTGGAGTCGTCGAGACCCTCGACGCAAGCGTGATGATCTCGGCACTCCCGAACGCGATCCCGCAGTCGATCGAGGTCGCTATCGAGCATCTCAGCATCCACGACACGCTCAAGGTATCGGATCTTCCCGAGATCGACGGTGTCGAGTACACCGCAGATCCCGATCATCCACTGCTCACCGTCGTGGTTCCCGCAGCCGAAGAAGAGCCCGTCGAAGAGGTGCTCCTCGACGAGGAGGGCATGCCGATCGAGGTCGAGTCCGAGGAAGACGGCGAGTCCGAATCAGAGGACGAGGGCTGATCGCGGGATCGACCACCCGGCTCATCGTTGGACTCCGGAACCCCGGATCCAAGTACGCGGCGACGCGACACAACATCGGCGGCGAGGCCGTCGAGCACTTTGCAGCCCATCACGGCGTGTCCTTCAAGCGCGCCAGGCAGGGGATCAGGGCAGAGGTCGCCGAGACATCTCTCGGCGGGAACCGAGCCGTCCTCGCACTTCCCACGACGTTCATGAACGAGTCGGGGCAGGCCGTTGCCCCTCTCGTGAGGTACTTCGGCGTGCAGCCCGAGTACCTGCTCGTCGTCCACGACGACATCGACGTCCCTTTCGGAAAGCTCAAGGTGCAGTGGGCACGCGGGCACGGTGGCAACAACGGTGTTCGCTCGACGATCGGGTCTCTCAAGTCCGAGGAGTTCTGGAGGCTGAAGCTCGGCGTGGGCCGCCCACCCGGACGCATCGACCCCGCGGACTTCGTCTTGAGCAGGTTCCACGCCTCAGAGCGAGACGCCATCGACGTCACGATCGCCAGAGCAGGCGATGTGATCGAACGGTTCATCGTCTCGGATGGACAAGATGCGCGACAATTCGCCGGAGAACTCAACGACTGAGAGGCAAGAGCCATGACGCGTTACGTGGGAGCGATCGATCAGGGAACGACCAGCACGCGATTCGTGATCATCAACGATGAGGGCTCGTTCGTTGCCGTTGCACAGATGGAACATGACCAGGTGCTGCCGCGACCCGGCTGGGTAGAACATCGAGCCGAACAGATCTGGGACAACACCGTCGCTGTCATCGCAGAAGCGCTTGCCAAGGCCAGCCTGACGCCGAGCGACCTCGCCGGTATCGGTATCACCAATCAGCGTGAGACATCCGTGCTCTGGGATCGAACGACGGGACGCCCCGTCGTGAACGCGATCGTCTGGCAGGACACGCGCACCGCCGACATAGCGAAGCAACTCGCAGATGACCGTGGCGTAGAGTGGTTCCGGGAACGCACCGGGCTACCGCCGGCAACCTACTTCTCAGGGCCGAAGGTACGTTGGCTCCTCGATCGCTACCCACACATCGCCGAGCTCGCCGGAAGCGGGAACCTCGCGTTCGGAACGATCGACTCCTGGCTCGCGTGGAACCTGAC
>JAJRYI010000418.1 GCA_024275815.1 Actinomycetes bacterium
CCGTTGTACTCCTCGACGGTGAAGCCGAGTCGCTGCATCGTTTCCTCGCTGAGGGTCCACTGGTTGAAGGCGAACCCGAGTTCGAACACACCCGGCAGGGTCGCTTCGATCTTCTCGATGTCCGATCGGGAGAAGCCCTTTGCCAGGAGCGTCCTCGTGTTGATGTGCGGGGAGTCTTCGAGGCTCATCGTGCCGACGACGTAGTCGATGATCTCGCTGATCGTCGCGTCGTCGTAGCCGAGCCGGGCGAGCGCTGGAGCGATCGACTGGTTGGCGATCTTGAAGTATCCGCCGCCTGCCAGCTTCTTGAACTTCACGAGAGCGAAGTCCGGCTCGACACCGGTCGTGTCGCAGTCCATCAGGAGCCCGATGGTGCCGGTCGGGGCGAGCACCGTTGCCTGAGCGTTGCGGTACCCGTGCTCCTTGCCGAGGTCGACCGCTGTGTCCCACGCCTTGTGTGCTGCTTGCAGCATGTCCGGCGGGCAGACGTGCTGGTCTATTCCAACCACAGTGTGGCTCACACCGTCATACTCGAACTGGTTGGCGTCGTAGGCGGCCCTGCGGTGGTTCTCCATGACGCGCAGCATCGATTCGGCGTTCTCCTCGTAGAGGGGGAACGGCCCAACGACCGATGCCATCTCGGCAGACGTGGCGTACGCCCGCCCGGTGAGGATCGCCGTGAGTGCCCCCGCAATGGCCCTGCCTTCGTCGGAGTCGTACGCGATACCCATGCGCATCAGGAGCGATCCGAGGTTGGCGTATCCGAGTCCGAGCGTCCGGTAGTCGTACGAGCCCTGTGCGATCTCCCTTGAAGGGAACTGTGCCATCGTCACGGAGATCTCGAGCACCGTCGTCCACAGACGGATCGCGTACTGATAGTCATCGAGATCGAACGTGCCGGTCTCGTCGTCGTAGAACGTTCCGAGGTTCAGCGACGCGAGGTTGCAGGCCGTGTTGTCGAGGAACATGTACTCCGAGCACGGGTTCGATGCTCGTATCTCTCCGCCGGAGGGGGAGGTGTGCCACTCGTTGATCGTCGAGTGGTACTGGACGCCGGGATCGGCGGACTCCCATGCAGCCTGGGCGATCTGACGCCAGAGGTCCCGTGCCCGAACGGTCTTCATGGTCGCACCATCGGTGCGACGCGTGAGGTCCCACTCGCCGTCGTCGAGGACCGCCTGGACGAACTCGTTCGTCATGCGGATGGTGTTGTTGGAGTTCTGGCCCGAGACCGTGGCGTACGCTTCGCCGTTGAAGTCGGACGTGTAACCGGCGGCGATGAGCGCCCTGACCTTCTTCTCCTCCTCTGCCTTCCACCGTACGAACGTCTCGATGTCGGGGTGGTCGATGTCGAGGATCACCATCTTGGCTGCACGGCGTGTCGTGCCACCCGACTTGATGGCACCGGCAGCCCGGTCACCGACCTTGAGGAACGACATCAGGCCCGACGACTTTCCGCCACCTGAGAGGGGCTCGCCCTCGGCACGGATGTTCGAGAAGTTGGTGCCCGTGCCCGATCCGAATTTGAACAACCGGGCTTCCCTCACCCACAGGTCCATGATCCCACCTGCGTTGACGAGGTCGTCGTCGACGGACTGGATGAAGCACGCATGCGGTGATGGGCGACTGTACGAGTCCGGGGATGCGGTGAGTTCCTCCGTTTCGGGGTCGACGTACCAGAAGCCCTGCTCGGGACCTGCGATGCCGTAGTGGTGGTAGAGACCGGTGTTGAACCACTGGGGCGAGTTCGGTGCTGCCATCTGGTGAAGGAGCATGTAGGCGATCTCGTCCTCGAAGACCTGTGCGTCATCGCTTGACGCGAAGTAGCCGTGCTCCTCACCCCACCAGCGCCATGTTGCTGCCAGTCGGTCGATGACCTGACGTGCAGAGCGTTCCGGTCCGAGTACGGGGCTGCCACTGTCATCGAGGATCGGTTCACCGTCATCGTCGAACTGGGGGACACCGGCTTTACGGAAGTACTTCGAGACCATGATGTCGGCTGCTACCTGGCTCCAGCCGGCCGGGATCTCAGCGTCGGTCATCTCGAAGACGATCGAACCATCCGGATTCGTGATGCGAGAGTCCCGTCTCGACCACTCGACGGTGTCGTACGGGCTGGTGCCCTCTGTCGTGAACCGTCGTTCGATCCGGAGCCCTGTTGTCATCGGTGCCTCCCTCGGCATCTGTGCCACATCGGTGGCGAGTTATCCACAAATCTGTACACACGCACAAGATGTTGGGTCTGACCGTCCTGGCGGCCCCAACATGATGGGTGGTTGCACGAGTGTAATTACAAACGTGTGACTCGTCAACTTTCTCTCTCTTGGACCACAAACGGCCGTACGAGGGGAAGTACGCCATGTTTAGTCGCTCGGTGTGACACATCGCCAGACGAGACCCTCGCTGCTTTTCGCGAGCCATGGTTGTTTTCGCGAGGTAGCGAGAGGGTATCTGGTGTCGGGTACTCGGTATTTGGTGCCTGGTCGAGCTGACATCCGCCGTGGGACGCCAGGGTCTTCGCGTACCGGGCTCGCGGGCTCGCGGTCCCCCCTC
>JAJRYI010000419.1 GCA_024275815.1 Actinomycetes bacterium
CCACCCCGGCGGCGCGGGTGACCGGTCCGAGGCCGGTCAGGTCGAACTCGTCGGGTAGTGCACCGACGTTCCTCAGCGTCATCACACGAAGCAGGGATCTTCGAGTTGCCTTGATGAGACGCTCGACAGGTTCGACGTCACCGGGACCGACCGTCGCTGCGATGCGGCTCGCGCGCATCGCCAATCGGTCGACACCGGCGATCTCGAGGGCATCTGCCATCCATTCGAGATGGTGCCTGGCGCGGGCCATCTCGAGATCGCGGATCGGTGTGGGTTCGCACAGTGCCCGGGCGAACACGTCGTCCGGGCCTGCCTCCACGAAACTCGTCGTCGAGACCTCGATCGACTGCGCGACGTCCCCTTGAAGCGAGACACGCAACGCGAGGCCCGGTGGGAACCCCGGGAACCAGGGTCCGATGGTCACCGGCAACTGATCCAGTTCGAGGTTGTCTCGATCGGGGGCTCGCAGCGCGAGCGGCCTTCCATACGGGGTACCACCGGTCATGCCGGTACCTCCGTGTCCGTACGGTCCGACGCCCCGCCACTCCACTGCATCCACGTTGGGAAGAAGCGGTTGCTCGGGAGCGACCGCGCCACTCAGCACGTCGTGGAACAGTCGTCGGATCGTCTCCGCGGCCTCGGTGACATCGCCGCTCACGATGGTCTGGGTAGGTATCACCGATGGTTCGGAGTGTCCCCAGCCCACGGTTACCCGCGGCCCAGCCATCTGATCGTGAACGTGGCTGATGGTGTCCGTGGCGTCGGCGGTGAACGCTCCTGCGATCAACAACACCGATGCATGCCGCGGGCTTGCCACGATGGTGATGCCTTCGGCGAGCCGTAGCTGGTGCGCCGCGGAGCGGTAGCCACCGCCAACGACTGCGAAGACCGGTACATCACCGGTCTTCGCCAGATGGGCGAGTCGAGCCTTCAAGCCCACTCGAAGCTTTTCTCGCGCCAGGCGTACACCATTCCCACCACGAGGATGAGGATGAACATGAGCATCTCGATCAGTGCCAGGAGCCCTTCTTTGACGAAGACGACTGCCCACGGGTACATGAACACCATCTCCATGTCGAAGGCGAGGAACAGGAGTGCCATCGCGTAGTAGCGAATATGGAACCTGTTCCAGGCGTGGAACTCGGGTTCGACGCCACCGGCGAACGGCACCCGTTCGGGGACCGTGAGGTCGCGTTCAGCAGTGACGGCCCACACCCACTGCGCTACGCCTATTGCGACGAGCGCAGCGAGGAACACCACCAGAGCAGCACCGATGCCTGCCACGTTCGATGTCCTCCTCGGTCAGTCGGCGTAGTCCTCTGGGTTCTCGTCGAACTCTTCCTTGCAGTCCATCGAGCAGAAGTAGTAGGTCTTGCCATCGTGCACGCTGGTGCCGACTGCGTCACTCTCTTCGATGACCATCGCACATACGGGATCTTTGGCCGTAGCCATGTCGCCTCCTTCGGGTTGGCGGGTTGTGACAGCCGCGCTGATCGCGGCGGTTCGGGCAGGATATCACACACTTGAGTGACCCCACCCGGGGTGGGGTCTGTGTGTCGTGGTGACGATCCGTGAGACCCATCGTTGCACGCTAGCGCGTCACCGACGGACGAGGAGCGGAATGAGACGCTCTCGGTCGCTCAGACCACCGTGGTGCCCGATGAGTCGATCGTTACTTCGACGGTGGAAGATGGCGTATCCGTCGTGTGGGAACAAGACACCGTCGGGGCGACGCTCCTCGAACGTTTCGTGTCTCGGGTCTGGTCCCCACAAGGAAGAGATCTCCTCGTACGGGACCCACACTGCGGGGAGGTCTCGTTGCAGGGTTGCACCGTCGCCCTTGACGAAGAGAGCCCGGGCATCACCGTAGAGGGTCCGTCCCTCGTGCTGGGCGGAGGTGAGTCTCACCTTGTGTGCCTCGTCGACATCCATGTGACCGTGATCTGCCGTTGCGATGAGGGCGACGTCGGACGGCAGTTCGGACACGAGACGCTGCCACAGGTCGTTGGCCGCTCCGATCGCGACGGTGTAGGCCTGCGAGTCCTGCCCCGAGAGGTGGGCAGCGAAATCGACGTGCGGCACATAGAGGAACACCAGTCGGTTCGGTTCTGACGCAGCCTCGAGTGTGCGATCGACGGCGTCGTCGAGCGACCCGTAGGGGAGGAACATGGCTCCTCGGTACAGCGACAACGTGAGCGGTGTTCGATCGAAGTGATCTGGCTGGATCGCCACCGGTTCGACACCTGCGCTCGACATGCGCTCCCACAGGTTCGGTCGCGGGAGGAACGACCGGTGATCCTGGTCGATCGCTTCACCCCACATGGTCGTCATGTGGATCGTGTTCACGACCGCTCCAACCTGGGGGTTCCACAGCTGGTACGCGATCAACCCGTGGCCGACAGGCGGCAAGCCGGTCGCGATCGTCGCCAGGCTCACCGTCGTGGTGGTTGGGAAGGGTGCATCGATGTCTCCGACGTGGGCCGTGGCGAGAGCGCGGCCTCTGGGGTGATCGAGTTGATGGCTTCCAAGGCCGTCGAAGAGAACGAGGACGGTGGTTTCGCCCGTCGGCATCAGCGCGGCGATATCGTCGTCGAGGCCGGCTGCGAAGCTGTTCCCGGTCGCCCGTTGCTCGATGTGGGCGATGAGGTTGACGAGACCCTTCCCGTCGTAGCTCGGTGCCGTGATCGATGTCATGGACAGACGCTACCGGACATAGGGGGGCTCGGATCGTCTTGCCGAGGGCAAAGAAGTTGGTTGTGGGACCGTGGCACCCCTACAATCGCCTCCCGTTGGCGGCTCTTGCAGCCGGGAGAGGCTCGAAGGGTTTCGGGGTGCTCAATCAGTACTACGGCGACTACGTCACCGTTGCAGTCTTCATCGCAATCGGCGCGCTGCTGGTCGGCGGTGCCGTCGGTGCGTCGAAGCTACTCGCCCCCAAGGCACCCGGGGGTTTGAAGGACGTTCCGTACGAATCCGGGATCGAGCCGGTTCTCGGCGGATGGAGCCAGAGCCACATCCGCTACTACGTCTTCGCACTCCTTTTCCTCATCTTCGACGTCGAGGCCGTGTTCATATTCCCGTGGGCGATGCAACTCGAGTTCTTCGACTCGGTCGGGATGGGCGTGTTCGCTCTGGTCGAGATGTTCATCTTCATCGGCATGCTGCTCGTCGGTCTCGTGTACGCCATCCGGAAGGGCGTCCTACGGTGGGAGTGATCGAGAAGTTCGGGGCACCCAAGCCCCTGTCATGGCTCTTGAACTGGTCCCGCAAGTACTCGTTGTGGTACTTCCAGTTCGGGCTGGCATGCTGTGCCATCGAAGTGATGGCGGTCGCCGGTCCCCGCTACGACTTCATGCGCTTCGGCATCGTGCCTCTACCAGCCTCGCCGCGACAGTCCGACCTCATGGTCGTTGCAGGCACCGTCACCGACAAGATGGCCCCAGCAGTGAAGCGTCTCTACGATCAGATGCCGGAGCCCAAGTACGTGATCTCCATGGGATCGTGCTCGAACACCGGTGGTCCGTACTGGGATTCGTACTCGGTGACGAAGGGTGTTGATCAGATCATGCCGGTCGACATCTACGTCCCGGGTTGTCCGCCTCGGCCCGAAGCGTTGCTCGAAGGGATCATCCTGCTCCAGGACAAGATCACGAACGAGAACGTCCAGGAGAAGTGGAGGGGGGATCGATGACCGACACTCCCGCCACCACCGACGCCGACAACGTGGATGAAGCACCCGACGCACTCACCGAGTACGCAGCAGGGTTCGCCGAGCGCTACGACGCCGAGGGGTTCACCGTCGAGTTCGACACGATCAGGGTCTTCGTCGATCGCTCCAGGTGGGTCGAGACCATCGTTGCTGCGCGGGAGGAACTGCCGTTCTTCTCATGGCTGTCGGCCATCGACTGGTCTGCAACGACGGAGGTCGGTGAGGGCGTCGACGACCCTGATACGCTCGAGGAACGTTTCGAGGTCCTGTGCCGTCTCTCATCCGTCGAGAACGCCGATGCCGTGAACTTCGTCACGACGATTCCAAAGGACGACGCGGTGATCGACTCCCTCGCCCCACACATCGGAGGCGCGGCGTGGCACGAGCGCGAAGCACACGAGATGTTCGGGATCGGTTTCACCGGCAACGACAACCTCGCACCGCTCTACCTCCCGGACGACTTCATCGGCAACCCGCTCCTGAAGTCCTTCCCCCTGATCGCCCGCGAGGTCAAGCCGTGGCCGGGTGACGTCGACGTCGAGCCCATGCCTGCCAAGGAAGAGGCAGACGAGGGGGGTGAGTCGTGACCTCTCGAGAGTTGATGCACCGCTCCGAGACCGCCGTCTCCGTCGAGCTCCAGACACCCGACATGACCCTCAACATCGGCCCACAGCACCCTTCGACGCACGGCGTGCTGAGATTGATCGCAAAGGTCGATGGTGAGCGTGTCCGGGAGGTCGAGCCCGTCATCGGGTACATGCACCGCGGGTACGAGAAGATCTCCGAAGTGCGCACCTACGCTCAGATCACGGCGCTCGTGAACAGGATCGATTGGGTCTCTGGCTTCGCGAACGAGGTCCCGTTCATTCTCGGCGTCGAGAAGCTCATGGGCATCGAGGCGCCCGAGCGAGCACAGTGGATTCGCCTCATCCTGTCGGAACTGGCCCGGATATCGTCACACCTCGTCTTCATGTCGTCGTACCCCCTCGAACTCGGAGCGACGACTCCCTTGATGCACACACTGCGAGAACGTGAGCACATCCTCGAACTCATCGAGGACGTCACGGGGGGACGCTTCCACCCCAACTTCAACCGTGTCGGGGGCGTCAAACCGAACTACGGCGGAGGATCGACGACGAAGAAACAATCGATGGACCTGCCCGCAGGCTTTTTCGAACGCACCGCAGCCGCGATGGACCGCATGGAGTCGATCTGCGACGACCTGGACCTTCTCGTCACCGGCAACGAGTTCATCAAGATGCGTACGGTCGGCGTCGGTGTCATCCCCGGTGACAAAGCGATCGAGTACGGCCTGTCTGGACCCAACTTACGGGCCTCGGGGGTTGCCTACGATCTGCGCAAAGCCGACAGTTACCTCACGTACGACCAGGTCGATTTCGACGTGGTGACCAGGCCCGACGGCGACTGCTACGACAGGTACGTCGTCCGCCAGGACGAGATCCGTGAGTCCGTCAAGATCATCAGACAGGCGATCGACAAGATCCCATCGGGTCCGCTCCAGGCGAAGGTCCCACGCATCCTCAAAGCTCCCAAGGGGCAGGTCTATACGAGGGCCGAGAACCCGAAGGGCGAGTTCGGCTACTACATCGTGTCTGAAGGCGGCAAGATGCCGTACCGGCTCAAGATCCGTTCGACGTCGTTCTCGAACCTGACGATCCTCCCGTGGGTCCTCCAGGATCAGCTCGTTCCCGACCTCGTCGCCATCCTCGGATCACTCGACTTCGTCCTTGGGGATGTGGACCGATGATCCTGGGACTCGAGATCCTCATCAAGGTCGTCGTGGTGTTGCTCGTGGTGCTCACCGGTGCCCTTGTGGTCATCTACGTGGAACTCAAGGCCGGATCACACATGCAGAGCCGCATCGGCCCGTACTACGCCGGTGGCCGGTGGGGATGGGCACAGCCGCTCGCCGATGGCCTCAAGTTCCTCCAGAAGGAGGACCTCTCACCGACGGGTGCCGATCGAACCGTTTACGGGCTTGCACCGTACGTCGTGATGATGTCGACCCTCGCGGTGTTCGTCGTCATCCCCTTCGGCCCCGACCTCGTCGGAGTCGATCTCGACGTCGGCATCTACTACGTGCTCGCCATCTCCTCACTGTCCGTGCTCGGCATCCTGATGGCAGGTTGGTCGTC
>JAJRYI010000420.1 GCA_024275815.1 Actinomycetes bacterium
ACACCCATGCGGATGCTCTGCTCGCCGTCGCGAACACCGAGGACGGTCGAGCCCGGATCGAGTCGATCTTCGGCGATCGCGTTGTTGTCGTTCCGTACTACCGCTCGGGGTTCAGAGTTGGGAGAGCGACTGCGCTCGAACTCGCAGAGCACTACAACGAGGACACCGTCGGCATCGTGTTGATGAACCACGGGATCTTCACGTTCGGGGTCTCACCGAAGCAGGCGTACGAGCGCATGATCGAGCTGGTGTCGGAAGCCGAGACGTACATAGCGCAGAACGTGAAGAGCACAGAGACCGATATCGACGTCGAGGGGCCGCCACACGTCGACCGTCTCGATCTCGCTGCGCTCCGTGGCGAGATCTCGAAGGCTGCCGGACGGCCCTTCGTCATGGAGCGCCATACCGACCCGGTGAGCTGGGCGTTCAGCCGGCGCCCGGACCTCGAGTCCATCGCCGGTCGCGGCCCGGTGACGCCGGACCACGTCATCTGGACCAAGCCGGTGCCGATGTTCGGCAGAGGTGTTCAGGATTTCGCTGATGCGTACATTCGCTACTACGACGAGCGGAAGCACACCGCATCCGTCACCCGCATGCTCGATCCGGCGCCTCGTATCATCTTCGACGACGAGTTCGGGATGCTCTCGGCAGGACCCGATGTGAGCTCAGCTATGGCTGCCGGTGCGATCTATCTTCAGGCCATCAGCGTCATCGGTGACGCCGACAGGCTTGGTGGCTATGTGACGCTCTCGCCTGACGACGTCTTCGACGTCGAGTACTGGGAGCTCGAACAGGCCAAGCTCGAACGTGTCGACCGGACCGATGAGTTCACCGGTGAGGTTGCCATCGTCACCGGCGCAGCATCCGGGATAGGGCGCGGGTGCGCGTCCGAACTGCTCCGACGAGGCGCTGCGGTGGTGGGGGTCGATATCAACCCTGATGTCGTCGGCACATTCCAAGACGCTGCGTTCCTTGGTGTCCCGTGCGACGTCACCGATGCCCGGGGTGTGTCGTTGATGCTCGACGCCGCCGTCGAGCGATTCGGTGGTGTCGACATGCTCGTAGCAGCTGCTGGACTGTTTCCCGAGTCATCTCCGATCGCCGCCTACGATCCGAAGGCGTGGAGAATGGCCATGTCTGTGAACGTGGATGCCCTCATCCTGCTGTTCTCTCTCGTGCATCCCTTGCTCGTGCTCGCACCCCGAGGCGGTCGTGTGACGGTGATCGGATCGAAGAACGTCGCCGCCCCGGGTCCGGGTGCATCTGCGTACTCCGCCTCGAAGGCCGCAGCGAACCAGTTGGCGCGTGTCGCTGCGTTCGAGTGGGCGCCCGATGGGATCCGTGTCAACTCGGTGCATCCCGACGCCGTTTTTGATACCGGGTTGTGGACAGATGAGCTCCTCGCGGAGCGGGCCGGTCGATACGGCATGTCGATCGAGGAGTACAAGCGACGGAACCTTCTCGGCATCGAGATCACGAGTGCCGATGTCGCCGCGGTCGTTGCCGCGACGCTCGGCAGCTCTTTCAGCCGAGTGACGGGGGCACACATACCGATCGATGGGGGGAACGACCGCGTGATCTAGACGATTCGTGCCCGAGGGCTTGCAGGTTGAGGCCCGCGACGCTATCTTCTTGCACGAAAGTGCGTCCTCTGCACAGATGTGCATCAATGGGCACCAACACCGAACGACGATCCATCAACGACCGCTGACACAGTGATATCGAAAGGAACGACATGGACTGGGGCATGCAAAGCAGGATGGCGAGGTTGATCCCGCCAGAGACAGGCAAGGCGTTCTTCCTCGCCATCGACCACGGGTACTTCCTCGGACCGACGAGAAGCCTCGAACGCCCGGGAGAAACCGTCGCTGATCTCACTCCGATCGCGGACGCGCTTTTCGTGACCCGCGGCGTGTTGCGCTCGGCGATCCCTGCAGACACGACACCGAACATCATCTTGCGTGCCTCGGGAGGTACGAGCGTCATCGGTCCCTCACTCGAGGACGAACAGCTCCTGGTGACCCCCGAGGAAGCGATCCGCCTCGACGCAGCCGCAGTCGGCATATCCGTGTTCATCGGCTCGGAGTATGAGACCCAGACCCTCAAGAACCTCGCGACAGCGGTCAACGAGTACGAGCGCTACGGCATCCCCGTCATGGCAGTGACGGCAGTCGGCAAGGAACTCGAGAAGCGTGACGCCCGCTACCTGGCGCTCGCATCGAGGATCTCCGCGGAGCTGGGAGCGAGGGTCGTCAAGACGTACTACACGGAGGATTTCGAGAAGATCACATCGACGTGTCCGGTGCCCGTCGTCATCGCTGGTGGCCCGAAGACCGATGATGCGCTCGAGGTGCTCACCTTCGTTCGCGATGGCATCGACAAGGGTGCAGTTGGCGTCAACCTGGGTCGCAACATCTGGCAGCACTACGATCCCGTCGGGATGGCGACTGCCCTGCGCGCCGTCATCCACGAAAACGCAGACCCCAAGGACGCGCTCGATCTCGTCGCAGCCCCACCGGTGCAGGGTTGAGCCGTGGAGTTTCTCGTTCACATCGAGCAGGACATCTCCCCGGACATGGACCCGGAGCGTCTCGCAGCCGTCAAGGCTGCGGAGAAGGTTCGGGGTCGTGAGCTCGTCGAGCAGGGGAAGATGCGTCGAATCTGGCGAACGCCGGGGCGGCGTGCGGTGACGGCGCTGTACGAAGTCGAGGGGCCAGACGCACTCCATGACATACTGAGCTCGCTGCCGCTGTTCCCATGGATGGATATCGAGGTGGTACCGCTCGGGGCACACGCCCTCGACCCGAGTCAGGCGACGGCAGGGAGGTAAGGAGCATGGCGCACGACTACGAGATCCTCACACCTGAGACGGTACCTGCGTACATCGACTCGAACGAGGCACTCACGGGCCTCGTCGATACGACGACCCTGGATGTCGCGGAGGTGGGCGATGGCAACCTCAACCTCGTGTTCGTCTGTCGGGACGCAACTGGCAACGGAATCTGCCTCAAGCAGTCGCTGCCGTACGTACGGCTCGTGGGTGAGGCATGGCCACTCACACCTGAACGGGTCATCGCTGAGGCACGTGGTCTGGCCGCTGCAGCCGAACTGGTCCCGCATCTGATCCCGTCCTATTACGGGGTTGATGAGGAACGACACGTTCTGGCGATGGAGAACCTCATGGGGTGGGAGATCTGGCGAGGCAAGCTGAACGATGGCTACGTTCACCGCGGCGTTGCAGCACTCATCGGGCAGTACGTTGCCCACCTGGCCTTCTCCACGTCGGTGTTTGCTCTCGACCAGATGGAGGTCAAGGAGCGGGTGGCTGAAGCCATCAACCCCGAACTGTGCCGTATCACCGAGGATCTCGTCTTCACCGAGCCGTACATCGATCACTCGAACAACAGCTTCGCCGACGAAGTCGCCCCCGTTGTGACTGCTCTGCGCTCGGACGACACGCTTCGTGCCGAGGTCGGCATGCTCAAGTACACGTTCATGACCGCAGCCGAGGCCCTGATCCATGGTGATCTCCACACAGGGTCGGTGATGGTCTCCTTGAAAGGCGATGGAAGCGGCGATGCCCGTGTGATCGATCCGGAGTTCGCGTTCTACGGACCGGTCGGGTTCGATATCGGGGCGGTCCTTGGAAACTACCTTGCGGCGATGGCTCGTGCAGAGGTGCTCGACCGGCCCACGGAGTTCAAGGATTGGCTTGGTGGCCTTGCACACGAGACCTGGGATGCCTTCGAGAGCGAGATTCGAAGGCTTTGGGCGGCGCGGCCTGATACGACGTGGACCGACTCGTTCCTCGATACATGGCTGGCCAAGGTGCAGAGGGACTCTCTCGGCTTCGCAGGGTGCAAGGCGGTCCGCAGGGTGATCGGCCTTGCGAAGGTCTCCGACATCGAGACGCTCCCACACGACGAGCACGTCCGTGCTGCAGCCATCGTGCTGCGGACCGCTGCTACGTGGATCACGCAACGTGACACGCTGGCCACGGTGGGGGCGGCGAACGACGTCTTCGAATCGGTCGCGGAACGTGTCATGGCTCGTGGAGTTGCGGCGGCGATCGAGGAGATGTGATGAGCGGGCTCGATCTGGACACGCTCGCACCGTCTGTTGCATGGACTGGTGACAGGATCGAGATCATCGACCAGACCAGGCTTCCCGATGAGTTCGAGATCATCGAACTCGTGTCGGTCGATGCCGTTGTCGACGCGATCTGCAGGCTTGCCGTACGGGGAGCGCCGGCGATCGGTGCATGTGGGGCCCTCGGGATCGTCATCGGACTCGACGAGAGGCATCCCGAAGACCTGCCGGCAGCGCGTTCGGCGCTCGATGAACTCGTCGAGGTCATCGGCTCGGCGCGTCCAACGGCGGTCAACCTGCGGTGGGCCGTCGAACGTGTCCGGGACGCAGCGCTCGAAGGGGACACAGCGGACCGTCTTCGCCGGATGGCCCTCGACGAGGCGCTCAGGATCATCGCTGAGGACAAGGACGCCTGTTCCCGTATCGGAGAGGCCGGTCGGGCAGAGCTCACGGGGATGACGAACATCATGACCCACTGCAACACCGGTCGCCTCGCGACTGCCGGGTGGGGTACCGCGCTCGGAGTGATCTACGCGAAGGCAGCAGCAGGTGAACCGGTTCGCGTGTTGGCTTCAGAGACCCGGCCACTGCTCCAGGGAGCACGCCTCACCATCTGGGAGTTGGAGGACGCTGGGATCGACGTCACGCTGATGCCTGATTCGGCGGATGCTGCAGCGATGTCGGTGGGCAAGGTCGATGCGGTGATCGTGGGTGCCGATCGTATTGCGGCGAACGGAGACACGGCCAACAAGATCGGTACGTTCTCCCATGCAGTGAACGCCCGGTACGCCGGGATCCCTTTCTACGTGGCGGCATCACTCTCGACGTTCGATACAGCGATAGCTTCCGGTGACGAGATCACGATCGAGTTGCGATCCGACGATGAGTTGACCGCCTGGCGTGGAATACCCACGGCACCTGCCGGGGCGAGCGTATGGAACCCTGCGTTCGACATAACGCCGGCGGGGTTGATCACTGCGATCTTCACCGAGGTCGGTGTGTTGCACCCACCTTTCGACGTGTCGATCCCTGCCGCTGTCGAGCACGCAGAGCGGTAAGTCGGCGAGGCTGTCCTCTCGATGGGTGGTGTCGGCCGAGCTCAGGCGTTCAGGAGCGCCTCAGCGAGTGTCTCGTCGACGGCGAGTTCGTGGAGGACCCCGGTAGCGATAGCGCCGCGGATCGCATCGGCCTTCTCCACACCACCGGCAACGCCTATCACACGGGTTGCGTTTCTCAGGTCCTCGAGGGTGAGAGCGATCGGGTGGAGTCCGTCGGCGCCGACCTTGTTCCCCTCAGCGTCGAAGTATCTGCCAAAGATCTCGCCGACTGCGCCGGCCTTCATCACATCGTTCATCGAACCCTCCGACATGAAGCCCTCAGCAACCAGGAGAGAGTCCATTCCGGTGATTCCGATCGACACCATGACGACATCTGCAGATCGTGCACGTTCGAGTGCCCTCGCCACGGGTGGGGAGGAGAGGAAACTCTCTGCGAGTTCTGCGGTGGCGGCGAAGCCAGGAGAAGGAACGTGCATCACCCGGGCGTCGAACTTGCGTGCCAGGACGTTCGTCACCTCCACGGCGGCCGTGACATCATCCGTGGTCGTGTGTCCGAACGCGTCGACAACGACCACACCCGAGGTCGGAACCGGGCGGGCTTCGCTCGCCGAGAGCGCGATCGTTCGACCCCAGCCGGCTGCGATCGTGACGGAGCCGGACGATGCGATGCTCTCGAGACGGCGGGCCATGGCAGCTGCGGCTGCGAGAGCGGGTGGCTCGCCGTCGAGGTTCGGACCGACGACCGCCCCCGATAGGCCGTACTGCTCGATCAGCGCCTCGGCAAGGCGGGCAGACTCGGGGAGGGGTTGGGTGATGACCACGCGGATGATCCCATCGCGCTCGGCCTCGGTGAGGACCCGGCTGATCGTCGAGCGTGAGATTCCGAGACGATCTGCAATGTCCTGCTGTGTCAAGCCGCGTTCGTGGTAGAGCCATGCAACGCGCACGGCAAGATCATTGCGTGTGTTGGAATCGGTCATGCTGATTGAGTATCATCGAGCCGAGCACATTTGTCCAGCCGGGAACATCTGTGCACGACCACGACGGTGAGGAGATCGCATATGAAACGAGGTGGCATCCTACACCCGCAGCTCCTCGAGATCGTAGCAGCAGCAGGACATGGCGATCAGATCGTTCTCGCCGACGCGGGCCTCAGGATCCCGTCTGGTGCTCGCTGCGTCGACCTCGCGTTGACCTGCGGTATCCCGGGCATCGTCGATGTCGTCAAGGCTGTTGAGAGCGAGTTGGTGATCGAATCAGCCACTGTCGCGACCGAGTTCAAGGAGTGGAACCCGGTCGTCTACGGCCAGACCCTGGCGGCGTTGTCGGTAGAACCCGATGTGCGGCCCCATCGAGAGTTGATGGACGACATGGCCCAGAGCGCTTATGCGTTCGTCAAGACGGGGGAGTGCTCTGCATACGCTTCTGTGGTGTAGGTGTGCGGGGTCAGCTACCTCGAGGACGCTATCGAGCTCTACAAGGAGCTTCACGGTATGGCCCCGGCCTGACACGTCGGAGATGGCTCGTCCCATCTTGCCTGGATCATGTGTCCTCAGTCAGTAGAACGGTTCAACGCGTCACGGATCTCGGTGAGGAGGTCGATCTCACTGGGTGAGGGGTCGTCTTGCTCGTCTTCATCGTCCTGTCGTGCTTCGAAGGTGTTGTACGGCTTGACGATGAAGAAGAACACAGCAAGGGCCGTCAACACGAAGATGACCACATTGGTCACGAAGGAGCCCCAAGCGATGATGGACCCGTTGATCTCCCACGTCATCGATGTGAAGTCGGGTTGACCGAACGGGATCGCGATGATCGGCATGATGAGGTCCGCGACGAACGAGCTGACCAAAGCAGCGAATGCCAGGCCCATGATGAAACCCACGGCGAGTGTGATGAGGTTGCCCTTCACCACGAAGTCCTTGAACTCCTGAATCATGCACCGGCTCCCCTCTAGACGGACGGCGATACTACCGATAGAGAGGCATCCCCGTCGAATTGGGATACGGTGATCGGTGGCCAAAGGAGCGTCGCTGGCATGCGACGATCTGTGAGATCGCCAAAGGAGGGAGTAGGTCGTGGAATCGGGCGGCACCTCAATGAGGATCGAGCAGCCGACGGTCAACAAGGTGACCGTGTTCCTGGTAGCGAGTCTGGCGATCTTCATCACGTTGGTGCTCTGGAGCAAGATCGCGGCCGGCGTGTTCACCATCCTGCTCTTCGTCTTCGTCGCTGCAGTCATCATGTACGCCTATCGATCGATCCAGATCGTGGCGATTGCAGACGCGGACGGTATCGATGTGCGCAACCTCGTTCATCGTCGATACTTCCGCTGGCCCGAGGTCGACGTGCTGTCTGTCGGGAAGGCAGGCAAGGCGGCCGGCACCGGTATCACCGTCGAGGCGGTCGATGGGTCCATGATGCCCATCGAGGCGAGTTGGGG
>JAJRYI010000421.1 GCA_024275815.1 Actinomycetes bacterium
AGCAGGGCAGAACAGTTGCGATGACGGGTGACGGAGTCAACGACGTCCTTGCATTGAAGCAGGCCGACATGGGCATCGCCATGGGCTCGGGGTCGGGTGCCACGCGTGCAGTTGCCCAGCTGGTCCTGCTCGATGACCGATTCGCGTCGTTGCCTCACGTCGTTGCAGAAGGCCGACGAGTCGTCGCGAACATGGAAAGAGTTGCATCGCTCTTCCTGACGAAGACCGTCTATGCGACGTTCCTTGCCGTGCTGATCGGCTTCGTCGGCCTGGTCTTCCCGTTCCTTCCGAGGCACATGACGCTCGTTGGTGCACTGACCATCGGGATCCCGGCGTTCGTCCTGTCGTTCGAGAAGCACGCGAGGCCGATCAGGCCCGGGTTCCTGATGCGGGTTCTGGCCTTTGCCGTCCCGGCAGGACTCGTGTCCGGGCTCTTCCTGTTCGTCATGTATGGGATCTCCCGAATCGACCGATTCGGGTTCACACTCGACCAGTCGCGTACGGCTGCCACGACGTTGATGATCGTCCTGGGACTCATCGTGGTGCACCAACTCGTTCGACCACCTTCGATCGGTCACCGGATCCTGATCGGGATTCTCTTTGCCGGGTACCTCGTTGTGCTCGCACTCCCACTCGGACGACGGATCTTCGAGCTCTCTCTCCCCGGGCCGTACGCAGGAGTGGTCATCGCGATCGTCGCAGCCGTTGCTGCCATCATCATGAAGGTGCTGCTCTACTACAGCACGAGAGCAGTGAATCGACGGCTCGAAACAGTGGCCCGGTGAGCGTGTAGCGTATGAGCCGCGAAGAAGAGAGACGCGGTTGAGGCGCTCGGACAGGATCATCAAGAAGCTCGTATGGTGGGCGATCGCGACGCTCTACCACCGCGTCGAGGTTCGTCAGGCTCCGGATCTGACCGCGAGCGGTCCACAGCTCGCGAACTCGAGTCACTTCGGGGGGTTCACGGATCCGCTGATCCTCATCTACGCCATGGACAGGGTCCCCAGATTCATCGCTCGGGACGTGATATGGAAGTATCCGGGCGCCCGAGGGATCATGAAGTGGGTCGGGGCGATCCCCGTTCACAAACCTGAAGATGGCGGCAAGTCCTCGAACGACCAGATGTTCTCCTCGACCTACAAAGCGCTGCACGAAGGCGAGCTGGTGACGATCTTCCCCGAGGGGATCACCGTCGACGATCCATCGATCGCCGAGATCAAGACAGGGTCGGCAAGGATCGTTCTCGGAGCGCGAGCCGACGGTGTCTCGGGGATCCGGCTGATCAGTGCAGGTATCCACTACCAGAACAAGGCGGCGTTGCGTTCGGACGTCTTCGTCGACATCTCCGGAGATCTCGATCTCGACCAGTTCGTCAGGGACAACGTGGAACCGGGCGAACCTGAAGACGCGTCGAACAGACGACTCGTGCGCGTCCTCACCGATGAGATGGAGGCCCGGCTCCGCCATGCAGCCCCCGATTTCGAGGACTGGGTGACGGCACACTCCCTGGCATCCGCTGCCGAGATCGCCCTCCGAGACCCCAACGGTGGTGACGCCGACGTCGGTCACGGAGACCGGGAGAGACTTGCTCGACTGATCGACGACGGCTCCGACGAGAGTCGTCGAGAAGTGATCGATGTGATGGAGATATACCAGGACGATCTCGATGCGATGGGTTTCAGCGACAGGATGCTCGTCTCGGGTCTGAGTACGCCGTCGAAGTTCATCGGCTACGTCGTACGCACTCTGATCATCGGCCTGATCCTGCTCCCCTTCGCACTTGCCGGAGCGATCGTCAACGCGATCCCGATGGCGCTGGTGTGGCTCATCGGTCGACTCAAGGTCGCCGACGCCGTGATGGCGACGATCAAACCACTCGGTGCGCTCTTGGTGTTCCTCATCATGTGGAGCGTCTGGGTGTGGGCAGGTGCGAGAACAGCGGGGGTCGAGGGGGCATCAGCGGTGCTGTTGCTCTTACCCCTGCTGCTGTACGCGTTGATCGCGATCTTCGAGCGGGGCATCCTGCTCGCACGTGCGGTACGAGGCTTCACCCGATCGCGATCACTCCATGACGTGTATGGACAGATCCGCCAACATCGTGAAGCCGTCGTCGATGCGGTCACCAGGGCGGTGTGAGTCAGTGTGTCGTCGGGATGGTTCCAGCGGATATGGCCTCCGCCCGGCGCACCTCGCTGTCGCGAAGGCGCTTCTCGATGCGGGCCATCTGCTCGTCTGACACGTCGGTGAACCCGTAGGCCGCAGCGACGAACCGTGCAAGGTCTGCCCGGTAGTCATGTCCCGTCGACTTGAACTCGCCGGGGACGACCGTTGCGGCGTTCTTGGTGTCTATGAGACCCTGAAAGAACGCTACTGCGGGTAGCCACCGCTGATAGGGGTTGGTTCCTCTGCCTCGATCTGTCGCCTGCAGCCATTCAGGCATGCGGTACGCCATCGATGGGGCGAACTTCGTCACCGGATCGTTGTCGTGGTTGAGGAACGTCACCGGTGGGCGACCCGAACCGACCCGGGACTCGAACTGCTCGAAACGGTCGAAAACAGGAACACCACCATCGACGGTGAGCCGATCGAAGAGTGCAGACCCGTACGGTGTACCGACCCAGAGAGCTGCGTCGACGATCAGGCGGTCCGGGCTCGAGACAGCATCGACACCCATCTGGGATGTCAACGCGCCGAGGCTCTCTCCGTACGCGACGAGCTGGATGGAGCGGTCGAGACGGTCTATCTCTTCACGGAGTCTTCGGAGAAGGTGGCTGTAGAGGGATGCTGCACGCGGGACACGCGAGATGGACAGCATCGAAGGTAAGCCTCCGTACTGGATCGCGACTGTTGCGACGTCACCGCGTGCCAGCAACTCGGCTGCCTCGATGGTGATGTAGTTGACGTAGCCGGTGCCTGCCGGTGATGCTGCAATGATCGTCGAGCGGTCGAAGCCACCCGCCCTGCGTAGTTCGTGGACCGCGAGTTCGACGAGATCGTCATCCGTCGCGCCCGACGCCATCCCGACATACGCTCGAACCGGTTCTGCCTTTGCAGTAGTACCGGTGACGTCCTCGATGATCTCGGTGCTGGTCACCTCTGACACGAGGCGTCGTCCCTGGAGTCCGAGTGTTGCGAACGGGATGAGGCTGAACGTGCTCCCAGAGACCGTCGACGACGATGGAGGCTCCGCGTAGTGGACCTCCGTCCGGGCGTTCCCTGCTTCGATGCCCGTGATGACCTTCCCAGCGCCGATCCTGCCTGCAGCAGCGATGCCGGCGATCGTCGCCGTGCCTCCTGCGAGTCCTACCAACGCTCCCACCGCCCGGGAACGAACGGCGCGGCGGGGGAGTGCTGCACCCAGGAAGATCAACCCACCGAGTCCTGCAACCGCGGTGTTCGCACCGGCAGCAACACCGATCGCCTTTCCGATGTAGGCAGCGGTCGGTGCGTCGGTTCTCCGGTCGAGGGCTGCCTGGAGGTCCATGGCGCTCGCGACACCAACGGCGGCGAAGGTCGCGCGTCTCGACGCGTCTGCATGTGAACCCGTCGACAGGCCTGCAACCGCCATCGCCCCGACGAGTTCGCCACCCGTTTCGGCCCAAGCCCCAGCAGGCGAGTGCTGCATCTCGGTGGGGTTGGCCCGTGATCGCGCCACCTGCGCGGATCGGACACCGGTCGCTGCGAGCCCTGCGAATCGCAACACCGGCGAGGCCGCAAGCAGAGGTACGGCCCCGATGGTCCTGCTGATCGCCGAGCCGGTGAGGAATCCGGTGAGGAAGCTGCCCCCCGCGATGAGTCCCTGATCGATGGCCGAGCGTGGCATCAGGCTCGGCTCGAACGACTTGATGGCGAAGCGAAGACCTGTGACGGTGCCCGCGATGAGCGATGAGCGCTTTCGATACGCCATGAAGTGTCCGCCTCGTTGGGATCTAGGTCGATGAGGACTAGACACTAGTGCGCTATCAGATCTGGCTCTTTCGCGGCTCTGCACCGACGTGTATCGTACGGGCAGGAGGCATCATGTCGCGAGCCGACAAGAAGATCACGCCGGGGCGGTTGGATGGGCCTACAGCCCCATCGCGTGGCCGTTCATGGTCCAAGTACGGGCGTATCGAGACCGTTGATGCCCCCGACCGTGGCACCACCGAGGTGATCGTGGACCTCTCCGGCAACGTTGGCGTGGATGGAGAACCTACCGCCGTGTCCTCGAAGTACGTGGAGCGTTCCTTCGGGGCGCAGCTTCCGCCGTTGCCCGAAGATGAAGACGATGGAGAAGCTGAACCCGCTGTCGTGACCGAGTGGGTATCACAGCGTTCGATCGACGGTCGAACGTATCAGCGTCACGACGAGCTCGTGACGAGCGTCGTGGAACCCTGAGAGCAGAGCTACTCGTACTCGTTAGGCGCCTTCAGGTGCGCCACAGACATCGTCGAGTTTCTCGAGTCCAAGTTCGGTGACTGCGCGCTGGGGGTCGTTGATCACGAGTTGGACGTGTTCGCGTACGAGGTCGATGTTGGCCACGCGTCCCGGCTTGCCATCGTCGCGGAACTTGAGGTGGTACTCAGGCGGGATGAACCGTACCGATACGACGTTCGCGAGGTCGACCTTGGGGAGAAGTTCGACGAGTGCCGGGAGCGTGTCGATGGGGATGTCGGTGATCATCGTTTCCTTGATCACGTCGGCGAGTGAGCCGAAGTTGGCGAGTAGCGATATGGGGTCCGCCTGCTGCATCATGGCCTCGATGACACACCGCTGGCGGTTCATGCGGAAGTAGTCGCTGTCCTGGTTGCGTGAGCGCGAGTAGGCGAGTGCGAGGTGGCCATCGAACTTCTGCCAACCCGGTTGGATATCGATGCGCTCGTAGGAGGTCCCATCCTCGTTCGGGTACTTCTCGTCGATCACGGCCGAGGGCACGTAGATCTCGACCCCCCCGAGTGCATCGACGATGTCGACGAAGCCGTCGAGGTTCACCATGGCGTAGTAGTCGATCGGGATCCCGAGGAACTCGGAGATGACGCCCTTTACTGCGTTCTCCGATGGTGTCCCCGGGCCGGGGAATGCGTCGGGGTAGCGTTCTCCCGCCACCCACAACTCGTTGATGAGTTCCGGGTAACAGTCACAGTCCCACACACCCATGCCATCGGGAAGAGGGGCCTGTGTCCAGTTGCGCGGCACAGAGAACATGGCGGTCTCGCCGGTCGAAGGGTCTATGGAAACGGTGATCATCGTGTCGGTTCGGATCCCGGTGCGCCCTTCTCCGAAGTCGCCACCGATCAGCAGAATGTTGAGCCGATCGGTGCCGTTCCATGGGGCTTCGCCGGCGGCAAGGACCGTCGTGGACGTGCTGGCCGGGGGTATCGTCGTCACGGTCGCACCGGTCGCGTCGGTGCTCGGTGGTGAGGCGTCGGTGGTGGTCGTTGTGTCGGATGCAGCCGCTGGGGTCGTGTTGCCCCCAAAGACGGTCTGGATCAGGTCGTACTGGACGACGTCGAAGTAGCCGAACACGATGTGGGGGGTCACGAGCATGACTGCCAGGACGGTGGCGCCGCCGAGTAGCACAGCGGTGGTCGGCTTGACGTTCGCCGACTGATTGCCCTTGGCGGATCGATAGGCGTCATCTGCCGCCCACACCCGGTAGCCGAGAAGGATCAGGTTCCCGATCATCATCCATGCCAGGGAGGTCGGGCGGATCCAAGCAGTGAGGACGGCGACCTTGTCCCTGAAGAGGAAAGCGAGCACAGCGAGGATGACCACGTCGATCAGGAGGAGGAGGCGGCCCCGGTGAGCGTCCTCTGCAACGAAGTGCCCGGCACCCGGGACGAGCGCCGACAAGCCCGCGGCGACGAACGGTTTCATTGTCGAAGTGGATTGGGAGGACGCCATCGCGGCAATGGTAGATGGAGGCCTCATGTAGTAGTCGCGATAGCGGCGGGGCAAGGTCGGTGGGTCGGAAATGAGGACGGGTAAGCTCCTGGTCGCCCTTGTGAGGAACCGTGGCGGAGAACACCGAAGAGCAATCCGAAGATCAGTCTGGCAGTGAGCGGACCACGCGCTACGCGTATATGCGCAGCGACGGAACCCTCGACATCGTCCTCGGGAGCCTCGTCGCGGGCATCGGCGGGTACGCATACCAGTTCATTGGAGGCCGGGCACTCGGTGAGAACGGTTTCGCACCGATCGGGATCCTGCTCACCGCGCACTTCCTTGCTTTCATCATCGTGCTGCTTCCGATCGAGCAGTTCGTCATTCGCCGCCTGACTCTCGGGTTCAGGGGATGGGTC
>JAJRYI010000031.1 GCA_024275815.1 Actinomycetes bacterium
CGTGAGGTCGCGGGGCGCCGGAGGGCCCACCGATCTGCGGGGCGTGGAACGAAGCGTCAAGTAGTCGATGCCTACAGGGACCTGAACCCCGGGGACTTCATCGTTCACCATCATCACGGAATCGGGCGGTTCGCAGGCCTCGTCCATCGTGAGATCGCCGGTGTCGAACGGGACTACCTCCTCGTCGAGTACGCGGGGGAGGACCGGCTGTACGTTCCAACAGACCAACTCGCAGCGATCGTGCGTTACAGCGGTGGTGAGTCCCCACGCCTCTCGCGATTGGGCGGTTCCGACTGGAGCCAGACCCGTGAGAAGATCCGCAAGGAGGTCGCCGTCGTCGCCGACCAGGTCGTGGCGCTCCACCGCAAGCGAGTAGCGGCGAAAGGCCATGCGTTCTCTCCCGATACACCGTGGCAACGCGAGTTCGAAGCAGCGTTCCCGTTCGAGGAGACACCGGATCAGATGCAGGCGATCATCGACGTCAAGGCCGACATGGAGGTGGACCTTCCCATGGACAGGCTCATCTTCGGTGACGTCGGGTTCGGCAAGACGGAGGTCGCGCTTCGGGCGATGTTCAAGGCGGTTCAGGACGGCAAGCAGGTGGTCATGCTCGTTCCCACCACGTTGCTCGCCCAGCAGCACTTCGCGAACTTCGAGGAACGGTTTGCCCCGTACCCGGTGCGCGTCGAGATGCTCTCGAGGTTTCTGACCGCAAAGGAGCAGCGCAACGTCATCGCCGGAGTAGCCGACGGGTCCGTCGACATCGTCGTGGGTACCCACCGGATCCTCTCTCAGGACATCGACTTCTCCGACCTCGGCCTCGTCGTGATCGACGAGGAGCAGCGGTTCGGAGTCGGTGCAAAGGACAAGCTGCGTGAGTTGCGCTCGAGCGTCGACGTGCTCACCCTCACTGCCACACCGATCCCGAGAACGCTCGAGATGGCACTCACCGGGATCAGAGACGTCTCGAGCATCAGGACTGCGCCCCAGGACCGGCACCCGATCCTGACGTACGTCGGCCCGTACGATGAGAACGCAGTGTCGGCTGCTATCCGAAGGGAGCTGTTGCGTGAGGGTCAGGTGTACTACGTGCACAACCGTGTGCAGTCGATCGATCACGCAGTTGCCAGGCTCAGAGAGCTCGTACCGGACGCCCGGTTCGCGATCGCTCACGGTCAGATGAGTGAGGGCCAACTCGAACAGGTGATGTTCGACTTCTGGAACCGCGAGTACGACGTGTTGGTTTCCACGACGATCATCGAGTCGGGACTCGACGTTCCCCAGGTGAACACGTTGATCGTCGAGCGGGCAGACCGCCTCGGTCTCGCTCAGCTCTATCAGCTACGCGGCAGGGTGGGACGCTCGAGCCAACGAGCGTACGCCTACCTGTTCCATCCGAGCGAGGAACGTCTCGGTGAAACCGCGTATCGCAGGCTCGAAGCGATCGGCCAGTTCGCTGATCTCGGATCGGGGTTCGAACTTGCCATGCGCGACCTCGAGATCCGCGGTGCCGGAAGCATCCTGTCCGTGACACAGTCGGGGCACATCGCGGCCGTTGGGTTCGATCTGTATACGGAACTCGTTGCAGATGCGGTCAAGGAACTCAAAGGCGAGCAGGACGACGTGGAGGAGCCCGAGCCGATACGCATCGATCTGATGGTGGATGCACATCTCCCAGACAGCTACGTTCCGGGCGTCGAGGCCCGGCTCGAGGCCTACCGGCGACTCGCTGCCGCGACGACGACCGAAGCGGTCGACGACGTCGTAGCCGAGTGGGAGGATCGGTTCGGGGACCTCCCCGGGGAAGCGGTAGAGCTGATCAACGTTGCGCGACTTCGTGTCGAAGCGATGAGGATCGGGATCACCGAGATCGTTCAGAACCGCAGGGAAGTGCGCATCGGGCCCGTGACGATGAAAGCTTCACAGGAAGTTCGCCTCGAGCGGATCGCCCGCGGAGCCCTCTTGAGGGGATCGACGCTGTACCTTCCCGCCCCCGATAGCTCACCGGCAACGGTGATTGCACAGTTCCTCCTTACAATGTGGCCTGAATGATGAAACGCACACCACGCCTAACGCTCCTTGTCGCCCTTCTCGGACTCGTCCTCGCCGCCTGCGGTGGGGCGAACATCGCCGCCACGGTCAACGGTGTCGAACTCGCCGACAACGACGTCCTTGCTCTCGCCGTGAGATCGGGTGAGGAAGCCGTCACCGACGCCGAGGGGTTCCGGAACCTCCTCACGAACGCGATTCTGACCGAGGCGATGGTCACCGCTGCAGAGAACGAGTTCGGTGTCGAGAACATCGACAGCAAGGAGTCGGTCGACGCGTTCGTATCCGGCGCATCTGTCGATGATCTCGGGATACTGCAGTCCGTCACAGCCAACCCCGGTCTTTCCGAGGACGCCGTCAGGCTCGTGGCGCAGCAGCTTCTCGTGCGATCGATGGTCAAGAACGAGATCGCGAACGACAGGGAGTTCCTCGAGGGCGTATGGCAGGACAACCAGGATCTGCTCATCCAGGCGTGTGCCAAGCACATCCTCGTAGGTAGCGAGGAGGAGTCCCTGATCGTCCGCCAGCGTCTCGAGGCCGGAGAGGACTTTGCGGCCCTGGCCGATGAGCTCTCGCTCGACGTGCAGTCGCCCGGTGGTGCTCTTCCGTGCCCGGTCAACCCGAGTGCCTACATAGAGCCGTTCTCGTCGGTCGTCGCAACGGCTCCCGTCGGTGAGCTCGTGGGTCCGGTCGAGACGCAGTTCGGGTGGCACATCATCACCGTGGACTCCAGAGAGTTCCCCGGGTCGCTCGAAGAGCTCGCTGCCGACCCGCTCAGCTGGCTCCCGGCAGAACTCATCGATTCGGCGTGGACCGTCTGGCTGAACGAGACCATCGCCGATGCCGACATCTCGGTTCGATCCCAGATCGGGACGTGGTACTCACCAGTCGATGGGATTCTTCCTCCTCCACCGTCTCCGTGACATGACGATCACGATCGTGGGTCTCGGGCCTGCAGGCGCGAACCACATCGACCGTGAGGCACTCCCGCAGTTGATGGCCGGTGAGGCGACCGTCGTGCTTCGCACCCTCGAACATCCCGCCGCCGCGGCGATCGCGGCACAGCGCAAGGTCGAGGCGTGTGACGACCTGTACGACACGCTCACCTCGTTCGACGACATCTATGCAGCGATCGCGGACCGTGTCATCTCGGCAACAGCCGATGGGCCGGTCGTGTACGCCGTGCCGGGCAGCGCTGCCGTTGGTGAACGTGCCGTCCCGATGATCATCTCGAGGGCGAAGGACGCAGGGATCCCCGTCGAGGTGATCCCTGGAACATCCTTTCTCGACCTCGGATACCTTGCCGTTGGTGTGGACCCGATCGCCGACGGTACGCAGATCCTCGACGCTCGTGACCTCCCCGACCCCTTGCCGTTGCACGTACCGACCTTCATCACCCAGGTCGATTCGCCGTTGCGTGCATCCGATGTCTCGCTCGCTCTGACGAGAACGATCGCTCCGGACACGCCCGTCGTCGTGCTCGACCGACTCGGAAGCGACGATGAGGTCATCGACGAGATCCCCGTGTCGGAGCTCGCCAGGTACGCTGCTGGTCCCCGCACCACCGTGTTCGTCCCTGCAACGATGTCGGGCATCCTCGGGCTCATCGTGACGAACAGGATCCTTCGCGAGGAGTGCCCCTGGGACAGGAAACAGACGCATCACACGCTCCTGACACACCTCGTCGAAGAGGCGTACGAGACCGCCGATGCGATCGCCCAGCTCCCCAGAGAAGCGCCGGGTGGCGACATCGACTACGGCGCCTACGCCGAGGTCGAGGAGGAACTCGGTGACCTCCTTCTCCAGGTCGTGTTCCACGCGACCCTCGCCTCGGAGGCCGGCGTCTTCGACATCGACGAGGTCGCCGAGCAGATCCGCCGGAAGCTCGTCGAACGTCACCCTCATGTCTTTGGGGATGTGTCGGTCGAGGGAGTCGAGGAGGTCCTCGCCAACTGGGAGGAGATCAAGGCGGTCGAGAAGAACCGTGACAGCCTCATGGATGACATCCCATCGGGGATGACGGGAATCGCGCGTGCCATGAAGGCCCAAAAGCGGGCACGGAGCATCGGATTCGACTGGGAGCACGCCGAGGAAGTGATCGAGGTGCTCCGCGGCGAGATCGACGAACTCATCGAGGCTCGACCCGACGCAGCGGCAACAGCCGAAGAACTCGGTGACGTGCTCTTCACGGCCGTCAACCTTGCACGCCATGTCGGTGTCGATCCCGAGATCGCCCTTCGAGGATCGGTGGACACGTTCATCGAGCGTTTCAGGTTGATGGAGTCCGCCTTCCAAGCCCGATCGATCTCGATGCGCGATGCATCTCGACAAGACCTCGAAGCAGCGTGGATCGAAGCGAAATCTGCGCTGCGTTGACGTAAAACACCTACCAAACGCATCGGGCGTCTACCCTCCGAACATCATGGCTACTTCCCTCACCACCATCGCCAAGATCCACGCTCGAGAGATCCTGGATTCTCGCGGCAACCCCACCGTCGAAGCCGAGGTCCATCTCCAAGACGGCAGTTTTGGGAGAGCGATCGTCCCGTCGGGCGCATCGACCGGGGCCCTCGAGGCAGTCGAACTCAGAGACGGAGGGGACCGGTACGGTGGCAAAGGTGTCCTGCGTGCTGTAGCCAACGTGCACGACAGTATCGCTCCGGCGATCGTCGGGCTCGACGCTACGTGTCAGGAGGCCGTCGATCAGGCGATGCTCGACCTCGATGGCACACCGAACAAGGCGAATCTCGGGGCCAACGCCATCCTTTCGGTATCCCTTGCAACGGCGAGGGCTGCCGCCGCCGGTGTGGGCCTTCCGCTGTACCGGTACCTCGGGGGGACGAGCGCACGGACGCTGCCGACACCGTGTTTCAACGTCGTCAACGGCGGAGCCCATGCTGCGAACTCGATCGACACGCAGGAGTTCATGATCGTTCCCGGTGGCCTCCCGAGTTTCAGCGAAGCGCTTCGTGCCGGTGTCGAGGTGTATCACGCGCTCAAGAAGGTCCTCGCAGGGAGTGGGCTCGCGACGAACGTCGGCGATGAAGGTGGTTTCGCTCCGAACCTCCCCGGCGACCGCGAGGTGCTCGACATCCTCTCGGAGGCGATCGAAGTTGCCGGGTACGTCGTGGGAGACGATGTCGCGATCGCTCTCGATGTCGCTGCGTCGGAGCTCTACCAGGCCGGTTCGTACGAACTCTCCGGTGCGACCCTTTCCTCGGCAGAGATGATCGACCATCTCGGTGCCCTGGTTCGGGACTACCCGATCGTGTCGGTCGAAGATGGCCTGGATGAGGCGGATTGGGACGGATGGAAGTTGATGACCGACCAGCTCGGTTCCCAGGTCCAGATCGTGGGGGACGACCTGCTCGTCACCAGCGTCGACCTGCTCGCCAAGGCGATCGACATGGGTGCGGTCAACGCCATCCTCATCAAGGTCAACCAGATCGGCACGCTGTCTGAGACGTTGCACACGATGCAACTCGCGGAGAGGAACGCGCTGGGGTCGATGGTCAGCCACAGGTCCGGTGAGACCGAGGACTCTTTCATCGCACACCTCGCCGTCGCGATGAACACCGGGCAGATCAAGACGGGAGCACCTGCCCGTGGAGAACGCACCGCAAAGTACAACCAGTTGCTGCGTATCGAGGAGGATCTCGGTGCAGATGCGCGGTTCGCTGGATGGGAGAGGTTCAGGTCTCACTCGTGACGGACACCCTCAGCCCGCCGCGGGAAGCCATGCCGAAGCGCCGCAGGAAGCGGAGACGTTCCCGGATCGGGACCGTGGCCTTCATCGTCTTGCTCGTCTCGCTCGGCCTCGTCGCTACCGGCGTGCTGCCGGTTCGCGACTACCTCGAGCGTGAGAACGAGGTCAACGCTGCTCAGTCCAGGCTCGAGCAACTCCAGGAGCGCAACGCCTCGCTCGCCGCAGACGTCGATGCGCTCTACTCGGAGCAGGAGGTCGAGCGTATCGCCAGGGAGCAGTACGGCTTCGTGCTGCCCGGTGAGGTCGGCTACGTGGTGCTGACTCCGGACCAGCCAGACCAACAGGTCCCCGTCCCTGTCGAGACCGTCACCGTCGACCAGGAGGAGAGGTCCTTCTTGCAGCGCATCCTGGACTTCGTCACAGGGTCGGACATCGCGACCGATGGATGACCGGGCTGTCGTAGAAGCCCAGCTCGGCCGCCCCCCACGTTCCCCGGTCGACGTCACGGTGCGGTGTCATCTCGCTCTCCCGATCGTTGTGGACGTTCCCCCGATCCTCGACGACGGTACCCCGTTCCCGACCACGCATTGGCTGAGCTGCCCGCTCGCCGTCGTCCGCATCTCCCGGCTCGAGTCTGTCGGGGGTGTGCGTGCTGCCGATGCTCTGATCCGTGAGGACGCCGCGACACGGCTGCGGTTCGACGAGGCAATGGTCCGCTATCGCACAGAGCGCGACCGGCTGATCCCCGCCGATTGGGACGGGCCTACGCCTTCGGGAGGGGTTGCGGGGTCGTCCGGCGGGGTCAAGTGTCTCCACGCCCAGTACGCAGATACGGCCGCAGGCAACGCGAACCCCATCGGTGAGGACGTGGCGTCCCGTGTCGAGCCACTGACATGCATCGTTGCGTGCGTCGTCGAAGTCGATGGCGAGGCCGTCGCGAACCCGGCATGGACGGAACCGCAGTGACCACCGCAGCGATCGACATCGGATCGAACTCGCTGCGTCTCCTCGTTGTGGATGACGACGGGACCCAGCTCGTTCGCGACGTGACGGTGACCGGTCTCGGCAGCGGAGTCGAGCAGACGGGACGGATCGATCGTGAGCGTTACGACGCCACGATGCTCGTCATCGAGCGTTACGGGAAGATCATCACCGAGCACAGCGTCGGGTCACTCGAGGCGGTCGCAACGTCTGCTTGCAGGGACGCCGTAAACGGAGCAGCGTTGATGGATGACATCGAAGGGATCCTCGGTGGACGCCCACGGGTCATCGATGGCGAACACGAGGCAGTCCTGGCGTTCTCCGGGGCGACGGCCGAGATGGCGGCAGGGGAGAACAAGCTCGTGATCGACATCGGAGGGGGCTCCACCGAGTTCGTCTTCGGTGCCGTGAGCCCCACCTATGCAACGAGCATCGACATGGGGTCTGTTCGACTCACCGACCGATGTATCGACCGGCGGCCGATCCCTGTCGGGACCATCGAGAGGGCCCGTGGCGAGTGTGTGGACGCCTTCGCC
>JAJRYI010000422.1 GCA_024275815.1 Actinomycetes bacterium
CCGCTCTTCATGAGTACGCGTGTCGGGCGCACCGAAGACCTCACCTCCGACGCCGGACGCCTGACACTGCCCAAGGTTGCGTTCGAGGTCAGTACCCGGATCAACGACGTCACACCGATCACGCCGATCAGCCTCGTGACGCTTGCGCTCCTCTCACGTGAAGAACGAGGGTTCACGGCTCCTGAGACGATCGAAGTCCTTCAACCCTTCGAGGAGTTCGTTGCCCAACGCAACCTCCCAACGACGTTCGAGTTGCCGTTCACATCATCACACCAGGTTGCCGATGCACTCGATGCCCTTGCCGAGAACGGCGTCGTGAAAAGGACAGAGGGGCTCACCGAGACCATCTACTCGATCGGACCCGATCAGCATCTCGCCGCTGCGTACTACCGCAACACGATCATCCACTTCTTCGTCAACGCCGGGATCACCGAGGTCGCACTCGGAACGGGGCTTCTCCGCAACGAGTCGATGCACAGTGACGCCGTCATCGAGCGGGCCCTCGCGTTGCGGGACCTCCTGAAGTTCGAGTTCTTCTTCTCTCCATCGGACGAGTTCGCCGATGAGATCCGCGATGAGATCCGCCGATATGAGATCGGTGACATCTCCGACGCGCTGATCGATGTCGACATGGAGGCCATGCGCCCGGCCAAAAGTCCGATCGTGCTGCGCCCGTTCCTCGAGGCGTACCTCGTCGTTTCCCACGCACTCTGCAGCTTCGACGACGAACCCGTCGAGGCCGATGAGCTCCGCGATTCCTCCCTTGCCATGGGTGAACAGCTTCTCTACCACGGCGTCCTTTCGACCTCAGAGGCAGTCTCGACCACCTTGTTCGCCAGCGGCATCAAGCTCGCCGACAACCGGCGCTTACTCACCGCATCCAGCCGAGAGCGCCAGGCGTTTCGTCGGGAACTGACCTCGATTCTCGACGTCCTTTCCGACATTGCGGACTTCGAATCGTTCTAGGTCGCTCGACCCATTTTCCGCTCAACTTCTCAGCCCTACGGCCGATACAGATGCTGAGGGCAAAGCGGAGCCGTGCAGGGTGCTGCACAGAGGAGTTCGGTCGATGACGACCACGGAGACTGCACACAGCGCTGGAGCAACGAACGACGTCACATCGAACGACGACGTCCTCGATGCGGCCAACGAACAGGCCAAACAAATGCTCGCCTCATCTCGCTACGAGGCGTTCCGACTCGTCACCGAAGCGCGCACCGAAGCCGAAACGATCGTCGACGAAGCCCGCTCGGAAGCTGCCGGTATCGTCATGGCAGCAGAGATGACTGCCAAATCCAAAATCGAGTCCGCGGAGGCACACGCAGCCGACATCGTCGAAGCGGCAGAACGGCGGGCCTCAGAGGCCGTACCCGAGGGGACCGCTTGGTTGCCGGCCGCCACCAACACCGAAGCACTCGAGGCCGAACACAGGAACCTCTCTGAACGTGTCAGCTCGCTGCGGGTGCTTGCCGACCAGCTCGAGCACCGATTCGCAGCACTTGCCGCAACGACCCCCGGCAGTGCTGAAGCGACCGAAGCAACACCGGTGCAACCGGTGACCACCCTCGACTACTCCCCGTCTGTACAGCCACGGTCATCCGAGCAGGAACCTCCCGTTGATGAGATACCACCGGCGGAGGAAGACCCCGAACGTGGCTCGTTCTACTCCCGGCGTTCGGCGAATCTACCGAGTATCGGAGCAGCGGGGGGTCAGGGTGCACTCGAACTGACCCGTTCGATCAGAGAACGTCTCGAGAACGCCTGAGATCCGGGACCGGGTCCTCAGGCGTAGAAGGGGTTCGTACCCATCGAGTGATCGGTGACGTCGACAACCTCGGTGATCTCGGGGATCGCTTCGAGGATGGCCCGTTCGATACCCTGGCGAAGCGTGACCGCTGCAAGGCCGCAACCCTGGCAGCCGCCACCGAGTTCGAGTTGGGCAACGGATCCTTCAACGGCGATCAGATTGGCAACACCACCGTGGGAGGCGATCGCCGGGTTGATGCGCTCCATCAGGAGTGTGCGGACCTTCTCCTCAGGTGTTCCGGTGAGTTAGAGGTCCCCAAGATCGCTGTCGGCGAGCGTGGGCGTGGGAACGTTCGGGTTGCGCATCACGAGTCCCGGCCCACCACCGTCACCGGAAAGATCGAGAACGGCTCCGCGAAGGCCCTCGACCGAGTCGAGAGATATCGCCACGGGAAGACCA
>JAJRYI010000423.1 GCA_024275815.1 Actinomycetes bacterium
GAACCTGCAGGTCCCCCCGAAGTCGAGGAAGTCGGCATCGAACTCAACCGGCTGGCAGAACGAATCACACGTTTGCTGCAAGATGAGCGGGAATCCGCGGCGGATCTTGCACATCGTCTACGGACACCGCTGACAGCGGCCAGGCTCAGCGTCGACGGTCTCGAGGATGGCCCCCACCGGGATCGCCTCATCGCCGACCTCGACGAGTTGCAGCGGACGACCGACTTCATCATCCGCGAGGCACGTCGTCCGGTGCGCAGAGAGTCTGAGGGAGGCTGTGACATCTCGGCCGTCGTTGCCGGTCGTGTCGACTTCTGGCTTCCGCTTGCTGAGGAGCAGGGGCGTGCAGTCGATGTGGTCATCGCCGAGGGAGTTGCACGGGTCAGTGTCCCTCAGGGCGATGCCGAGGCAATGATCGACGCGTTGCTCGAGAACGCCTTGTCGCACACGCCCGAGGGAACCGGCATGAAGGTAGACGTCTCGTTCGATGGTGACGACGTCGTGATATCGGTCGAAGATGCAGGGCAGGGGTTCGTCGATGGGTCGGTCGTCGACCGCGGGGCGTCGAGTGCCGATTCGACCGGTCTCGGTCTCGACATCGTCCGTAGAACGGTTGAGGGGTCCGACGGGGCCCTCTCCATCGGCAGGTCTCGAGCACTCGGTGGAGCCGGGATCGTCATCCGCTTGCCACTCATCACATCCTGACGAACCGGTACGGCAGGGATCCGTCGACCCCGTGCCAAACACATCTTCAGACGTTCTCGATGTTTTCTGTTCGCTTTGGCGTGGGTTAGCGCACCGTTATCTCGATGTGTCGGATGATGGTCTCACAAATGCAGATCCCCAGACTGCAGAGACTTCTACAAAGGAGATACCCCATGAGAAAAGTACGAATCAACGACAAGAGGTGGCTCTCGGCGCTGGTTGCCGGTGCGATTCTGGTTCCGGCGATGGCCATCGGTGCGATCGCAGGATCCGGTGCCGCCTCGACGAGCACCACGACCACGACACCCGACGACCCGGCAGGCACCGCAGTGTCCGTAGAGAGCACCCCCTCCGTCGACAGCGTTGTGGCTGAGGTCGTGTCCGTCGATGATGCTGCGAGCAGTGTCGCCGACGATGCCACCGCAGAGGCTGCCGACGTCGAGGATGCCAGCGACATGGTCGCCGACGACTCAGCAGGCAACGACATGGTCGCCAACGACATGACTGCCGATGACTCGGTTGCCGACGAGATGGTTTCGTCCGATGACACCGATGCATCCGATGACTCGGTTGCCGACGAGGCTGACGACTCCGACCTCGATGCAGACCATGACGGCGTCTCGGATGACTCCGACAGTGATGACGAGGGCACCTCAGACGGTGACCACGATCAGGCGACGTCGACCATGACCACGACCGACGATACGGCTTCCTCGAGCTCCACGGATGACAGCGTCATCTCGAGCACTTCGGACGACCAGGACGACGATCAGGACGCCGACCACGGCAGCGACCAGGACGACGACCAAGACGACGACCAGGACGCCGACCACGGCAGCGACTCCCGGGACAACTAGCCCTCGTCCCGCTTCACGCGACAACGCCCGGAACTTTCCCCCTCCGGGCGTTGTCGCGCGTCGCCTCGATCAGATGTCGATACGGATCATTCAGTAGCCTCGACCATGATCAGGTCGACCCACGCACGGATCCCATCGGCTGTGAGGTGGTATCCGTCGGTTCTGAACAGGCCGGTGCCGGCCTCTGAGGCGGCCTTCCAATCGACCAGGGTGGCGGTCGCATAGGCGGTCACCACCTCGAGGAGAGCGGTGTTCGTCGCAGCTTCCCAGGGACGTGGAACCGAGACGTTGACGAACACGACCTCATCGATGTTGGTGGCGAGCTGCATCACTCGTTCGATCTGTTCGTTGCTGGCACCGTTGTTCGTCCCGAGAGCGAACACCAAGACGTCGGGCGTACCTGTTGCCAACTGATGTTCGAGGACGTCGATACCGCTTTCGAAGGATCGTCCTTCTTCGGCGTCGATGAGCATTGTGGGCCACGCGCCCACGAGTTGGTCTGTCGCCCCGACCATCAACGAGTCTCCGATTGCCCAGATCACCGGATCACCCGAGAACGCAGCAGTCGAGTCGGTGGCGCCGATCGTCGTCGGGGTGTCTGGATACAGGCGTGTCGAATCTTGGCCACTCGCACATCCTGCCCCAACGATGACGAGGGCCGCAACGACCGCGAGGATCGGGAGGTGGGCACGGTACTTCATAGTTCGTAGTCAACCAGAGGAGCACCCTTGTCGCTCCTCGCTCTGCC
>JAJRYI010000032.1 GCA_024275815.1 Actinomycetes bacterium
CCGAGGTGTACCGGTGCTGATCTGGGTCATCGTTGCGATCACCGCCGCACTCGGCGCACCCGCAATGGTCGTCGGTGCTCTCGGGGTCCTGGCGGTGCAACCCGTCCTCGGCACACTTGCCCTCATCGGCGTTGCCGTGACGACGAGGATTCCCAGACGCAAGGTCGATGAAGACGCAGAGGTGTCGTTCCTGCGGGACGTCACCGCGGTCGTAGCCTCGGGCGCAACGCTGCGGGTGGCTGTCGCCGGCGCCGATGTCGGCATCGTCGGGCCCCTGACCCGCAGACTCTGTGACTCGGGGATGCCGATGGCACAGGTGGGAGAGTCGCTGCGTGACGCGCTCCCGACCAACGGAGAAGCGTTCGCCGCGGTCTGTGACCTGTCCGAAGAGACCGGGTCGTCGCTGGTCCCCACCCTGTTCATGCTCACCGACCGTGCCCGTGCAACCGGCGAGATCCGGCGCAAGAGACGGATCGCGACAGCCCAGGCGAGGTTCTCGGCGGCGGTCGTCGGGGTCGCCCCACTCGTCGTCACCGTTGCACTCATCGTGTTCCGGGGCGTACCCGGTGACGGTGGACCGCTCGTCGTCGTCCCGATCGTTCTGGGTGCAGGCCTCCAGGTCGCAGGGGTGGCAACCGTCCTGCTCGTCGCCTCGAGGTACTCGTGATGCTCGTCACGGGCGCCGTTGGGGTACTGATCGGCGTTCTCGCCTCCCACCGCAAGGTCGCCCTGGCGGGTGTCGCCGTTGGATCGCTGCTCATCCACCCGCTCGTCGCCGTCGCCCTCGGTGCCACCGCCTTCGGTGTTGTCCGTTGGAGAGCCATCAGACGCCACAAGAGACGTGCCCAGCGCGGCGTATCGGACGTGCTCCTGGCACTGGACCTGATGGCCCTCGCCACGACGTCGGGCCTTCCGTTCACCACGGCAGCGACGATGGCGGTGCACCACGTTGGTGAACCGACCAGGGGAACACTCGAGCAGGCCGTTCGGCGGGTCGATGCCGGACTCGGGCACGACCTCGACGACGGCCCCCTCGCAGACGCCTTCAACGCGGCGCAGCGCTCCGCCGTGACCGGGGCGTCCTTGTCAGTAACGCTGGCCGACCTCGCCCAGCGTGCCCGGGAGGACGAGGCCGCTGTCACGGCGGAGCGACTCGAGAAGCTCCCCGTCAAGTTGCTGTTCCCCATGGCGTTCCTGATCCTCCCCGGGTTCATTCTCGTTGTGGTCGTCCCAACGATCGTCTCGGGTCTCGCAGAACTCACCCGATGACTTCCCACCGCAGCGGCCGGTCGCCGTTGAAAGAGGAGCACTCACATGGAAATTAGCCATCAACGAGAGGAAGGCCAGGCCACGGCCGAGTACGCACTCGTCCTCGTCGCAGCCGCCGTCGTGGCGCTCGCCCTGATCACCTGGGCGTCGAGCACGGACATGTTGCCGACGTTCTTCAACACGGTGATGGAGAAGGTCATCTCCATAGCCAACGGTGCCTGATGGAGCGCGGCACGGCCGTCGTCGAGTTCGCACTCGTTCTGCCGCTCGTGCTCGCACTGCTCTTCGGCCTCGTCGAGGTGGCGGTGGTGGCACGTTCCGAGATACAGCTTCTGCACGCTGCACGCGAAGGTGCACGGGCTGCTGCGGCGTCCCCCGACACTGCCGATGCAGTTCGTGCAGCCAGGGAGAGCCTCGGCCCGGCAGGGTCGGGCGCCAGGATCTCGGTGTCGCGCCCGGCGATGGTCGGTGAACGTGCAACGGTCACCATCCGCCTGCGCCACAACGTCGCAGCCCCGATCTTCGGCGGGTTCCCCATTCAACTCTCGGCGAACGCATCGATGCGTGTGGAGAAGTGAAGCAGGGTCCGTCGGCCTCGGGGTTGCACTGTGCGGTGTCGTCGTGGTGCTCATCGTTGCGGTTGGAGCCGTCGGGGCAGGCGTCGGGGCGTACACCA
>JAJRYI010000424.1 GCA_024275815.1 Actinomycetes bacterium
GGTGGTCGAAGGCTGCGACGAGTCTCAGGTGTCTCGAGAGGAGCATCCCGTTGCCGAAGACGTCTCCGGACATGTCGCCGACCCCGACCACCGTGATCTCCTCGGTGTCGACGTCGACGCCGAGGTCGAGGAAGTGGCGTCGCACCGACTCCCACGCTCCTCGTGCAGTGATCCCGAGAGCCTTGTGGTCGTACCCCGCAGAACCACCGGACGCGAACGCGTCATCGAGCCAGAAGCCGTACTCGGCTGCGATCGCGTTCGCCGTGTCGGAGAACGACGCCGTGCCCTTGTCGGCTGCAACGACGAGGTACGGGTCGTCTTCGTCGTGCCGGATGACCCCGGGTGGAGGAACGATCTCGCTCCCGACGCGGTTGTCTGTGACGTCGAGCAGTCCTCTGATGAACGTCTCGTACCCCTCTTTGACCTCGTTGTAGGTGGGCCGCCAAGGGTCGGCGGAGCGTTTGATGACGAAGCCACCTTTGGCGCCGGTCGGGACGATGACGACGTTCTTGGTCATCTGTGCCTTCATGAGGCCGAGCACTTCAGTGCGGTAGTCCTCTCTGCGATCCGACCATCTGATCCCACCGCGTGCGACCTTGCCACCCCGAAGATGCACACCTTCGACGTTCCTCGAGTACACGTAGATCTCGAAGAGGGGCTTGGGCTCGGGCATCTCGGGCACGAGATGCGATGCGAACTTCAACGCGAGAGACCGTCTGCCTTCGACCAGGATGTTGGTTCGCTGCGTTGCGTGGATCAGCCCGAGGAACCCACGCAGGATCCTGTCCTCATCGAGGGAGGTCACGTCATCGAGCGAGGCTGCGATCTGTCCGGAGAGTTCCCCCGCAGTGGCCATGTCGGAGTGGACACCGAAACGCACCTGGAACAACCGGACCAGCGCCTCGGCGATTGCGGGGTGGGCTGCAAAGGCATCGTCGACGTACCCGATCGAGAAGGCCGGTGTCACGAGCCGCCAGTAGCTGCGGTAGGCACGCAGGATCGTGAGGTCCTCGTATCTCAGATCGGTGGTGACGAGGAGGCGCTGCAGAGAGTCGGACTCCGCCTCACCCCGCAGAACCGCTTCGATCGCCTCGGCAACCCGCTCGCCGACGGCATCGACGTCGAGTTGCTCACCGTCGTGGGTCAGGACTCCGAAGTCGTGGATGAAGGTTCCCTGATCGTCCTTGAGCCTCGTGGGGACCTCCTCGACGACGACGAGGCCGAGGTGTTCCATCAACGGCATCACGATCGAGAGATTCAGCTTCCCCGACTTGCGGTACACCGTGATGCGTGTCAGCTTCTCGTGAGCGATCGGAGATTTGACGTCGCCGCCCTCGTTCTGGATGTCGACGATGAGGTCGTTGTCTGAGGATGCGAGACGGTCGAGTGCGATGATGTCGCCGGCGACGAGGTCGATCGCCGTCGATGCCCGGTAGTACTCGGGGAAGTCGTCGGTCCACTGGTTGCGGAGTCGACGCGCCTCAGTCTCTCCAACGTGTCGCTCGAGTTCGTCGAGTACCCGGTCATCCCAGTTGCGGGCGAGGGAGACGACCTCGTTCTCGAGTTGCTGAAGGTCCACGACGAGGGGGGCACCCGGCGTCGTCCACACGGAGAAGTGGATGCGGGCATCTCCAGACTCACCGAGCGACAGCCGGTAGTCGACCGAGTCTCCGCCGAAGCGTTCGAGGAACAGCGACTGGAGCTGTCGTCTCAGATTGACGTTGAACCGGTCTCTCGGGATGGTCACGAGAACGGACACGTACCGTTGGAGTACGTCGCGACGAACGAACAGCCGAACCGAACGCGTGTCCTCCGTCTCGACGAGGTCGCCGAGCATCTCGCTCAACGCGTCGACCGGCATGGCGAACAGGTCATCTTTGGGGAACGTTTCGAAGAGCTGGATGATGGACTTGTAGTCGTGGGACCCTTCGATGACGTCCTGTATCTCGAGCACCTTGCGAAGTTTGCGTCGCAGAACCGGGATCTCACGAGCAGGGGCGATGTAGGCCTTGGACGTGAACAACCCGATCAGGCGGAGTTCGGCGATCATGGTGCCGTTCTCGTCGATCTGGCGCATGCCGATGTAGTCCATCCTCGCGTCTCGATGCACCGTGGCGTGGCGGTTCGTCTTCGTGATGACGAGAAGGTCGCCGCCGAGATAGCGCTCCCGCAGATCCGGCGGAAGGTCTTTCAGGAGAACCCGTCCGTTGCCGTTGCCGTTGTCGGAACGACTGAGGAGTCCGAGTCCCGTCGAGACGTCCGGCTGGACGGATGGCCCGTCATCTGACTCGATGATGTCGTAGCGTCGGTAGCCGAGCAGCACGAAGTTGTCGTCGAGGAGCCACGTGAGGAAATCGACGGTCTCGGCGACCTCCTCATAGGGGTAGTGGTGGGCGCTTGCCTTTGCGGTCTGGATCATCCCGCGGACTGCATCCTGCATCGCAGCGAAGTCGCGTACGGCAACGGTGACATCGGCGAAGACGCGGGCGATCTCGTCTTCCATGCTCCTGGCAACGTCGTCGGACAGGACCCTGTCGAGCTCGAAGTGCTGAACCGACTCGCGTCGATCGGCGCCGCGGGCCTTGGTGACCTCGACGAGTCTCCCCTCGGTGTCACGAACGGTTCCGATCACCGGGTGGAGGTGACGCACAACGGCGGCACCGGACCTGGCGACGACCGCGGTGATCGAATCCACGAGGAACGGGCCGTCGTCCGACACGACCTGGACGACGGTTCCCGGGGTCGAGTACCCGCAGCACTCCTCGTTCGGGTTGAACACCCGAATCGCCGGTGAACCCGGTTCGCGTGCATCGATTAAGTCGAGGAGGTGAGAGATCTCTGCGAGGAGTTGCTCGATCGGGAGGTCGGGGACCTCGGCGTCGGGCAGACGCTTGAGGTACATGCCCGAGAACGTGGCGAGCATCGCTCGGCGCTCTGGGGGAAGGTCGGAAGGGATCGAGGCTATCAGCCGCTCGACAACGGATGCGTTTGGTGTGTCAACACCGTCAAGTCCGGTCATGGACGCGAGGCTAGACCCTTTGCTGTCGCGACGACACACTATCGGGTGATTCTGACGCCGGGGATGCCTACCATCCCCCGCTCCAAGGAGGATCACCATGGCAAATCCGACGCTCCAAAAGGAGTTCGGCAAGCTTCCGCCGAACAACGCGGCATCCGACGCTGCGCTGGCATCTGCACAGATTCCCTACGACGTCGGCGTCGACGACCCCATGACGATCGGCGGGGTCTCCGCCAAGACATCGTTCCTGTTGCTGCTGGTACTCGGCGCGGGAACGTGGGGGTGGGGCCTCGTCGACCCCACCTCGGGTGCCACGTCGTTGCCGATCTGGTGGTTCTTCATCTCGTTCGGCGTGCTCATCCTTGCGATCGTCACAGCGTTCAAGCCCCGGATCGCGATCGTCACCGGGCCGTTGTACGCACTCACTCAGGGTGTTGCGATCGGAGTCATCAGCCGCTTCTACGAGATCCAGTTCGAAGGGATCGTCGTCCAGGCGATCCTTGCGACCGCATCCGTCTTCATCGTGATGCTCGTCCTGTTCGTGACCGGTGCCATCAAGGTCACCGACAAGTTCCGGGGCATCGTCATCGGCGCAACGTTCGGCATCCTGTTGCTCTATCTCGGATCGTTCGTCATGGCGCTCTTTGGATGGTCCTCACCCGTGTACAGCGGTGGACCGGTCGGGATCGGCTTCAGCCTGTTCATCGTTGGAATCGCCGCGTTGAACCTGATGCTCGACTTCGACATGGTCGTTCGCGGTGTCACTGCCCGCGCACCGAAGTACCTCGAGTGGTACGCGGCCTTCGGGCTGATGGTCACCATCGTCTGGCTATACATCGAGCTGCTGCGCCTGCTCGGCAAGACGCGCAACTGATCCGGGGTCAGTTGCGCGGCACCCGGCGAGGCGCGAGGCGCGGAAGTAGCTGCGGCACCATGACGGTGGCAACGATGATGACACCAGCTGCGATCGCGATCAGTCCGGCAAGGCCCTGACTCATGCCACCGGCAACGACGCTGTCGTGGCACACAGCCGTGAAGTTCCCTGCGCGCACGTCTCCCCGCGACCCCCACGTGACAGATCGGCATCCATCACTGAAGAGGACGCCGATACCGGTGATGAGGAAGGTCAACCCACCGATGCCCACGGCGACACGCAGCAGCAGCATGTGAAGAACTCCTTGGATCGTCGGAGGCAACCTGGCGTGTGCCTCGCTGAGAACTCCATGAGGGTATGGATGGCATCTCCCTAGCGACAACAGGCATCGGGGGGTCGATACCGTGTGGGCATGGCAACGTTGATGCACCTGATCAAGATGTGGATCGCTGCAGCCCTCGCGATGCTGCGGGTGACGTTCTCGAGGCTGCTGCTTGGGCCAACGTTGCCCTCCTGGACGTGGCGCACGGAGTGGGCAGTCGCCGGGGCGAGGGCCATCATCGCGGTCGCAGCCGAACGGCCCGACGACGCCGTGACGAAACAGTTCGGGCGCCTCGTGCGTGCCCCCGTGCCTCCCTCTCTTCGCTCATCGGTTCGGGTTCGCCGGGTGAAGCTCGCAACGTCGACGGCAGATCGCTACATCCGGCTTCACGACCCGCTCGATGCAGCGACGCTTCTGTACTTTCACGGCGGGGGGTACATCTTTGGGAACCCGGGGACACACCGTCAGTTCATCGCCCACCTCGTCGACGCGACACGGACCACGGCCTACGCCCCGCCGTACCGACTCGCTCCGGAGTTCCGGTTCCCTGCAGCAGTCCAAGACGCGCTGGCTTCCTACCGGGCGCTGCTCGATCGTGGGATCGATCCCTCCTCACTGATCGTGTGTGGCGACTCGGCAGGCGGTGGACTTGCCATGGCAACCCTTCACCGTGCACGCAGGATGGGTATCCCGCTTCCCGGGGGAGTCATCCTGTTCTCCCCCTACCTCGACCTGCGCCACACTGCATACACGATCCCCATCAACGCCGGGACCGACTATCTGCCCCTCGCCGAGCTCTCTCAACCGAACCACCGCTACGCATCACCCGAGCAACTCGACGACCCGGAGGTCTCCCCGCTTCGTGCAGACCTGACCGGGTTCCCCCGAATGCTCATCTTCGCCGGCGGGGCCGAGATGATCCTCGACGACGCCGTCCGCCTGAAGGCCAACGCAGATGCAGCAGGGGTGGACGCCACCCTGATCATCGAGCCCGAGATGATGCACGTCTGGCCGGCGATCGTCCCCTGGCAAGAGGCGTCACACCGAACGATGGTTCAGTGCGGCAAGTGGATCGGGGAAGGGGTTCGCAAGACTCGCTGACCGGCAGCGGACGTTCGCCGTTTACCGTTCTCCGTTCACCGTTTACCGACAAGACCTGAGCATCCAAGTACCGGACGGCTCGGCTACAGCTTTGCCGCCGTTTCGGCGAAGGCACCGGACGCACCTTGACGGATGGGGGGCGCGTGGCCGAAGACGGCCATCGTGAAATCGTGGGTGGCGATCGCTTTGATGCTGGCGTCGATCTCGGGGGTCGGCGCGTTGAAGAACCCGCGCACGACCTTGCCTTTCTTGTTCGCAGAAGCAGCGTCACCGACGATCATCACTCCACCGGATCGATCGAGCAGGAACGAGAGGTGGCCCACCGTGTGACCGGGCGTTGCAAAGGCCGTCAGGTCGCCGCTCAACGAGAGCGTGTCACCCGGAGCGACCAGTCGGTCGACCTCGACCGGTTCGGCTTCGGGAAACAGCTTGAGCATGATCTTGAGGAACGGGAACCGCACCATCATCGGCGGCGGTGTCATCGGCGCTTCGCCTTGGACCACAGGGGCATCCTCACGAGAGCACAGCACCTCTGCCTCTGAACCGGACTTGACCACACTCAGGCCACCGATGTGGTCGATGTGGGCGTGAGTGATGACGATGTGGCGAACGTCTTCGAGACGCCGACCGATCGCCGCAAGGCCGTCGGTGATGTACTCCGTCTTCTTGGGCATCCCGGTATCGACGAGGGTGACTCCCTCATCCCCATCGATGATGAACGCCTGATACCCCTTGCCGACTTGATACAAGCCGTCGGTGACTTTCTCCATGATCACGAATGTAGCAAACAAGACGGCAGATGACAGACGCTGCTCGATCGACGACCAGGGGGTATGGTCACCTCATGGCAGACAACACCGCACCCGAATCCCTCGAGGCGTTCCGGAACTCGTTCTCCTACGGGACCCGCAGCGACCTCAACTTCAAGTTCCTCAAGATGATGTCCGATGAAGACGCCGCTGCGTTCCTCCAGACACTCCTGCATCAGCTCGGTGATGCGTACGACACCGGTGACGTCGGGCCACTCATCGAAGCAGCGTATGAGGCCCAGATCGCGGGGTACCTTCCCTCCCCGGATGCTCCCCCTCCGAAGTTCTCCTTCGACGAAGGGCCGTTCACCCCGGTCACGACGGCCCCAGCGAACGCGAAGGTCGGCATGCTGACGACATCCGGGCACTTCGTGGTAGGCGACGACCCGGAGCCGTTCGGTGAAACCGAGATGACCCAACGCGAGGCCACGGAACGCATCGGCGAGTTCCTCACTGCCACCCCTTCCCTGTCCGAGATCCCGTCGGACACCCCGACCTCGGACCTGCGTGTCCGCCACGGCGGGTACGACATCCGCTCCGCCGTGCGAGATCCGAACGTCACGTTCCCGATCGATCGTCTCCGCGAAGCCCGCGACGACGGAAGGATCGGGGGCCTCGCCTCGACGTTCTTCTCCTTCACCGGTGCAACGTCACGCGGGCGGCTCCGAGGCGAACTCCCCGGCTGGATCGAGCGCATCCATGCCGAGGGTGTCGACGTCGTGCTCCTCGTCCCGGTCTGACCGGTCTGCCACGTGTCGGTCGGACACGTAGCGAGGGCGATCGAGGAATCGGGAGTACCCACGGTGACGATCATGACGAAGGCGTTCGCCGGGCGGGCTACCGAGATGATGGTGCCGAGGACACTCGTCGTGCGACACCTCCTCGGCAGGCCGATGGGAGCAGCCCACGACGTTGAGCGCCACACAGAGGTGCTCAACGCCGCATTCGATCTGCTCGAGTCCGCCACCAACGCAGGAACCGTCGCCGAGTTCCCCGAGTGCTACCGCCCTTGGCCACAGGGAGGCTGACCGGGTAGGTCGGGTACTCGTGTACCGGGCTGGCAGTCCCCCTGAATCTCAATCCGCTGATTGATGATTCACACCCGTGCGGAGTTCTTCCGTCCTTCCGTCCCCCCCCCCTGAAGGGGGGACGGGAGAATCGGGAGTCTCGGGACAGTGCGACCTCGTGAATCCAGGTTCAGGGGGGACGGGAGAGGGGGACCCACCGGCCATCACATGGCGCAAGCCGATAGCGAGGCCCCTGGGCCGAGCGCACTTGAAGCCGACAAGAGAGGCCGCCAGGCCGAACGAACCGACAGCGGCGAGCGAAGCTCGCCTCTACCACAGCTCTCCAAGCACCTCGGCGACTGGGTCCGTGCCGGCTGCCGCTGCGATCATCTCATCGGACACGGCGCCGACCCCCGTCGCCGACGCCTGAAAGTTGGCCATGGAGGGATCGAGGAACCGGCTCGGGAGAGCGTAAGAGTGGGTTCCGTTCGTCGAGAACCGGTTGTGGTAGAACCGTTGGGGAACCGTGACGGCGAGGTGGTCCTTCGCCCGGGTGAGGGCGACGTAGAGCAGCCTGCGCTCCTCTTCGAGGCCTCCAGGTTCCGACAGCGCCATGTCCGAGGGGATGTTCCCGTCGGCTGCGTGGATGACGGTGACCCCCCTCCACTCGCCACCCTTCGCCGAGTGGATCGTCGACAAGATGAGATAGTCGTCATCGATGTAGGGAACGTCGGCGAAGTCGGTCGTGCTCGCCGGTGGGTCCAGAGTGATCTCGGTGAGGAACCGCGACCGGGTCGTGTACTCACCGGCAAGCGCTCCGAGGTGCTCGATGTCCCCGAGCCTGGCCGTTGCATCGTCGTAGATGATCGGGAACACTGCTTCGCAGAGATCGGCGAGCCTGTCGATCTGTATCGACGGCTCGGGCTCCTTCCCACCTGTGCCCCTGCAGTCGTCGAGCACGTCGCGAAGCAGGCCGAGGACCTCTCTCGTCTCCCTCCCGACGGGCACGTCGTACGTGAGGAACGCTTCGAGCCTGTCCTTGCCCGCCTTCACTCCGACTTCTTCGACGTGGGCGAGCACCTTGTGTGCAGTGGCCGGACCGACTCCGGGGAGCATCAGCAGTACCCGGTTCCAGGCGAGCTCGTCGCGGGGGTTGTCGAGGATCCGCAGCATTGCGAGGAGGTCCTTGACGTGGGCAGCTTCGAGGAACTTGAGGCCACCGAACTTGACGAACGGGATGCCCCGTCTCACCAGCTCGATCTCGAGGCCACCCGAGTGGTGCCCGGTGCGGAACAGAACTGCCTGGTCCCGCAGGTCGATACCTCGCTCTCGCAGCTCGAGAACCCGTTCACAGACCCAGTCGGCCTGTGCCGCCTCGTCGTAGCACGTGACGAGTTCCGGAATGGGACCGTTCGACCGCTCTGTCCACAGCTGCTTGTCGAACGCGGACTCCGACGCAGCGATGACGGCGTTCGCAACATCGAGGATCTCGGGTGTCGAGCGGTAGTTCCGATCGAGTGTCACCACCCTCGCCCCCGGATAGACGTCGGGGAAACTCAGGATGTTCTCGACGGTGGCGGCCCGGAACGAGTAGATGGACTGTGCATCGTCCCCGACCACGGTGAGGTTGCCATCGGTCCCGCACAGTGAGGTCAGGATCTGTGCCTGGACGTGGTTGGTGTCCTGGTACTCGTCGACGAGGACGTGATCGAAGAGCCCGCGTACGGTCTCGGCGACCGGCGAGGACAGCAGCGCTTGCCAGTACAGAAGCAGGTCGTCGTAGTCCACGACGTTGGTCTCACGCTTGCGCTCGGTGTAGCCGGTGAACAAAGTCGCGATCTCATCGACGTGTTCGAGGCAGTACGGGAACCTCTGCTCGAGGGTGTCGGCGAGGGGTGTCCTCGCGTTGACCGTTCGCGAGTAGATCGAGGCGATCGTCTCCTTGCGTGGGAACCGTCGGCGCCGGGTGCCGAAGCCGTGTTGTGTGCGAAGGATCCCAAAGAGTGACTCCGTGTCGGAGCGGTCGATGACCGTGAACCCCTCAGCGAGGCCCACGGCCTGGCCGTAGCGGCGAAGCAACCTGTTCGCAATGCTGTGGAAGGTGCCTCCCCACACCATCGATGCAGACGCTGCATCGACGACACCCCCGGCCCGGCGAAGCATCTCGGACGACGCGCGGCGCGAGAACGTGAGCAGGAGGATCCGGTCCGGGTCGGTACCCGTCTCGATCAGGTGCGCCACACGTGCTGCGAGCGTTCGGGTCTTGCCCGAGCCGGCACCTGCAATGACGAGCAACGGACCGGTCCAGTGCACGACGGCGTCTCTTTGCCGGTCGTTGAGACCCTCGAGGTACTCGGGGACATCCACATCGATATCGAACATGTGTTCGATGCTAGCACGGCTGGCCCGCACCCCTTGCGCACCGTTGAAATCTCGTCGACTACAGGGCGGTGCCGCGTACCCTGCCGCCATGTCATCAACACAAGAACTCCCCACAACGCAACGAACCCAACCGGTCCGTCGGTTCAAGACGGTGGAGCTTGCTCTCGCCGGACTCATCGTCGTTGCCATCTTCCTCCAGTCGGTGCTCGCAGGCCAACACCTCGTGTTCGGATCCTCGATCGTCCTCCACGGCATCATCGGAAGCACCGTGTTCCTCTTCCAGGTGATCGTCATCATCCTGGTCTTCATGGATCGGACGACGATGGAACACAAGGTCACGGCGATCGTGATCTTCGGCCTCCTGTTCGCCCAGATCGGCCTCGGCTACGCCTCGCGAACCGGAGGATCGTCCCTCGTCGCGATGCACATTCCGCTCGGTATTGCACTGTTCGGTGCCGCTACCTGGCAGCTTGCGATCCTTCGCCTGAAGTAGGACCACGGCTCGCCAGACGACATCGTTCCCGTGTCGGGTCGACCGGGAACCGGAGCGGCGTGGTGTAGCGTCACAGCCGTATGAAGTGGATACCCGTCGTCGCGTTCGCACTCATCGTGTCCGCGTGTGCGTCCGCGTCGACCGACCCCGGACCCTTCGCGTCGAGCCCCACGACGACCACGACGACCACGACCACGAC
>JAJRYI010000425.1 GCA_024275815.1 Actinomycetes bacterium
ACACGTTGCCCGATCGCCGTCGAGGGAAAGTGCGACGTCGATGAGCCCCAGCTCGTCGAGTTGGCACCCGGCCACTGGGTGGCGTGTCACTTCCCTGAGGTCAAGAAGGTCTTCTGACCGTTCTGTCGGTCGACCGGTATACTCCCGCCTTCCCACCACGTCGGAGTGGCGGAATTGGTAGACGCGCTAGGTTGAGGGCCTAGTGGGACAGTGTCCCGTGGAAGTTCGAGTCTTCTCTCCGACACTAGACACCCCAAGGGCTCCACCCCTCGGGGTGTCTTTCGTTGAGCGGATCGAGAAGGTGAATGCGACCCGATCGCAACCAATCCGTCTCGAACAGGGGGTGTGCTGTTGCCGGCCGGATGCGGGGGTAAGGTTGTCGACGATGGGCCCCAACGACGATACGCCAGCCAAGGCGCACACTGCCGACGGCGGATCGATACGGCTCCTCGGTGCGATCGCCATCGGAATCGGCGGGATGGTCGGTGGTGGGATCTTCGCCGTTCTCGGTGTGGCTGCGACGCAGGCCGGCGGTGCGACACCGATCGCGTTCCTCATCGGGGGAGTGGTGAGCCTGCTCACAGCGATCAGCTACAGCAAGTTGTCCGTGGCGTACCCGAGTGCAGGTGGAACTGTCGCCTTCGTTGACCGCATCTTCGGTATCAACGAGCTCACCGGGAGTCTCAACGTCGTCCTGTGGGCGGGGTACGTTGCAACCACCGCCCTGTACGCCTCGGCTTTCGGGCACTACGCCGCCACCCTGTTCGTCGGCGATGCCACTCCCTCCCCATTGCTACTGCGCGGGCTGATCTTCCTTGCCATCCTCGGGCCCTGGCTGGTCAACCTGACCAACGCTGGTTTGGTTGCACGCACCGAAGGTGTGATCGTCGGGATCAAGCTCGTCATCCTTGGTGTCGTGATCGCCGCCGGAATCCCCGCGGTGTCCTCGGAAGCGCTCGCTCCGAGTTCGTGGCCTTCTCCGCTCGCAGTGGTTGCGGCGGGCATGCTCATCTTCGTCGCGTACGAGGGGTTCGAACTGATCGCAAACGCTTCTGCAGACGTTGTAGACCCTCACCGCACACTTCCGAGGGCCTTCCTGATCTCGGTCGTGACCGTCATCGTCCTCTACGTCCTGGTATCGATCGTCGTCGTGGGATCGCTTTCACCTGCCGAGATCGCCAAGACGGCTGACTTCGCTCTCGCTCAGGCGGCATCCGCGACACTCGGTTCGAGCGGCTTCATCCTCGTTGCCGTTGCGGCGGTACTGGCAACGCTTTCGGCGATCAACGCGACGTTGTACGGATCTGCCGGTCTCAGTTACATGATCGCGACCGAGGGTGAGCTTCCCGACCGGTTCGAGCGCCTCACCTGGAACGAGCCGATCGGGCTGCATGTGACGGCTGGAGCCGGCCTCGCGATCGCGGTAGCGCTTCCCCTGACAAGCATCTCTGCTGTGGCGAGTGCGGTGTTCCTCTCGGTGTTCACCGTTGTCAACCTGGCTGCGTTGCGGGCGGGAAGGCAGGCGGGTGTTCGTCGTGGTGTCGCCGTCGCCGGCGCGCTTGGATGCGCTGGCTCGCTTGTGGTACTCGTGGTGAGATCAGCGACGATGGATCCGGTCGCGCTTGTGACGCTGTTCGGTCTCCTGGCGTTCGCTCTTGGCATGGAACACCTCATCCTCAAGCACAGACCACAGCGCAAGAAGCCGTTGCTCGGCGAGCGGGGATGAAGCAGATCCCCGTACTGCTAGAGACGACTTGCCTGTGTCACGAACGTATCGGCGAATCGGTCGTGGATACCGCGTCGTGATACGGGATCGATCTGGATGGTGATGGCGATCCATACGATCACGGCGAGACTCACGAGAGAGCCGACGATTCCCGGCACGATGCCGAGCATGAGATACAGGTTGCGTCGAAAGGTCTGTTCCACGGTGGGGAGTTCACCGTTGCGGTCCCGCACCCGCAGCCGACGTAACTGTTTGCCGATGGTCCGACCCCGGAAGGCTTCCAGGAACACGAAGTAGGAGAGGGAGAGGCCGTTGCTCACAACGGTGCCGATGAGCAACGGTACGTGTCTGAGGAGGAGTGCCCACAGGGCGAAGAGGGGGAGGAAAAGGATCAGTGCGTCGATGACATGGGCAAGCATCCGGTCACCGAGCGGCGCCGGGCGTTCATCGATCGTGCTGAAATCAGCCCGTGCCAGATCGTCCAAGACTCCTCCTCGGTTCGACACAGGAGCCTAACCTCACTGGAGCAGGGCGAGTCCATCGCCGTCAGACAGACCCATGCGAGGGCACGACCATGGACAAAGACGTTCGACTCATACTCACCACGGAGGCCGATCTCGACACGGCGCGCCGGCTTGCAAACGAACTTCTCGAACGAGGGATCGTGGCTTGCGTCACCATGTCTTCGGTCCAATCGATGTACTCGTGGCACGGCGAGATCGAGGATGCCGAGGAAGTGCAGCTCATTCTCAAGACGACCGCAGAGCAGGTCGGCGGTGTCCGCGATGTTCTCTCCGACCTCCACAGCTACGACGTTCCCGAGTTCCTCGTTCTCGAAGCTGATGCGTCAGAGGAGTACGGGACCTGGCTCGGACGTGTCGTGGGCACCTGATGCAGCGACAGTCGGCGGTCGGTGTGGTTCCGAAGCCGCCCGGGCAGGCTCACCGATGGGTACGGGTCGAGCACGGTATCGAAGGGCTTCGAGCTACGATTCGCCCACCGACCGAAAGGACGCTCCTGTGGCGACACAACCGAAGAAGCAGTGGCCCGTATGGATGATCGTGGTCGCCATCGTGATTCTGATCCCACCGATCGTGTGGGCACTGAGCATCACGATCAACATCGTGGCTGCAATGTCCATAGGCGGAATACTGCTTCTTGCAGGGATCGTCTGGCTGTTCATCGCCCTCAAGGGCCGTGTCGACGCCGAGCGGTAACCACAACTGTCATACCTGCCACGATCGTCGTCACAGTTCGCACAATTCATTAGTTCGCGTGTAAGCTTCTCACGTAAGGGCTAGACGTCGCTACCTCGCGGATTGGTGCCAGCGATATGACGTACAAGTTGGGTTCCACGGCAGCAGTCGGACTCATCGCAGCGATCCTTGTCGGCATACTCCTCGCAGGTCCTGCGATAGGGCAATCCAACGAGCCCCCCGTCGCTCAGCTGAGCGTACGGCCGGCGACCGCACGTCCCGGTTCACTCGTCGCGTTCAGCGGGGTCGGATCGTCCGATGCCGACGGCACCGTCGTTCTCTACTCATGGGATTTCGGCGACGGTACCCCCACGATGTCTGGACCGCCCGCTGAGGCCGAGCAGGTGTATCACGCCTTCGAGAAAGAGGGCGTCTATGACGTGACGCTCACGGTCACCGATGACCAGGGCAACGTCAACGACCCAGAAGACCCCTCCGGCGTGGTGACCGTCACCATCGGATCCGGCCCGCCCGGTGTCGACGGCGAAACGCTCTTCGTGGAGCGGTGCACCCTGTGCCACACGAAGCTGAACGTCGCCGGGCGGGGGATGTCCGTTGCAGAGCTCGTCGAGGTGATGACGACCGGTGCCATGGCGAACAAGAACCGACCCCTGACCGACGATGAGATCGAAGCGATCGCCTTCTACATCGCTCTCGATGAAGGCATCCCTGAATCGGGGCCTACGACGACCACCACTATCCCGGAGAGCTACAACGCTGCGAAGCTCCATTGGGTCTCCTGTGCGGGTTGTCACGGAGCGTCCGGCGAAGGGGGTATCGGACCGTCGCTCCAGGTGCTGACGTTGTCAGAACGCGAGATGGCCGCGATCGTTGCAAACGGCATCGGGAGAATGTCGGGACTCTCGGGAACGCTCACCGACGATCAGATCAAGACCGTCTCGAAGTACGTCGTTCGTTTGCAATCGCCGACGGCGACGACCACGACGACGACGGTTCCAACGACGACCAACGGCAGCAAGCTGTACCAATCAGAGTGCGCCGAGTGCCACGGTTCGTACGGTGCGGGCAATATCGGTCCGTCGGTTCAGGCGTCGAGGATGACCGAGTCCGAAACCGTCACGATCATCTCTGAGGGTGCTGCCCTGATGCCGGCGTACGCCAACGTACTGACACAGCAGCAGATCGCAAGCGTTGCCACATACTCTGTTGGGTTCCAGACCGGGGCGTCGACGGGGGTCATCGTTCCAGACACGGTCCCAGGTGCCGTCGAGAACGAACTCGGCGCCGAGGTGTACAAGAAGACGTGCGCGGCGTGCCACGGTTCGTCGGGCGAGGGAGCGATGGGGCCATCCCTACAGGCATCGTCGTTGGACCAGGCAGCCACGCACGACGCGGTCGCCAACGGAATCGGTGGGATGCCCGGGTTCGAGACCAGCTTGTCCCCCGAGGAGGTCGAGGCGGTTGCGGCGTACAGCGTGTCGTTCCAGGGCGGTGCAGCACCCCAGGCTCCTCCGGCGACCGACGGAGCGGTAGAGGTGACGGAGACGCCGGTACCAGCCGCCACAGGCGAGGGGGCGGACCTGTTCGCCTCGAACTGCGCCGTGTGTCATGGCCCCGGCGGTGAGGGGGCGTCTGCTGCACCGATCAACGTCCCGTTCGAGAACGAACAACTCGTCGATATCATCAGAGTCGGCATCTCCGACATGCCGGGGTTCGCCGGGGCGCTCAACGATGGCCAGATCACGGTGCTCGCCAACTTCGTTCACGCGCTCTCGGCTGCGGTAGCCCCGCCGTCGGCGGCGATCGCAGCGACACAGACCGAGACCATCGTGGCGATCCAGCCGAGCAGGTTCGTCGAGTTCGACACCACGAGAACCGTGGTCCCCATCGCAGGGACCCCCCTGATGGGACTGGCGCTCGGCACGTTGATCCTCCTCGCTGCACTGACGTTGTGGCAGATCAGTCTGCTCCACAGGGCCAACAAGGCT
>JAJRYI010000006.1 GCA_024275815.1 Actinomycetes bacterium
AGTGCAATATGTACATGCGGAAGGATGGTCGATCATGAACCCAGACACAGCGTTGCAGTTGGTTCGTTTGCGCCTCGCCGCCGCAGAGGCGGCTCATGGGCGCCGACCCAAGAAGTAGACGACGGATCTCTCACGTGACGAGGGCGCCTGAGAAGGTGCCCTCGTCACGCGTCCGGGGTGTGGTCGTTGGACATGGTTCTGGCGACGACGACGCATGTGTCGTGGCACGCCGGTATCGTCGTTGCGTGGCTTACTCGCGCGACGACATCGACACCGTCCGAGACCGTACGGATCTCGTCGAACTTGCATCCGAGATCACCAAGGTGAAACGATCGGGCCGTTCGACGATGGCCGTGTGCCCGTTCCACTCAGAGAAGACGCCATCACTGTCTATCGACGGCGCCCGTGGCCTGTACCACTGCTTCGGGTGCGGGAAGAGCGGTGACGTGTACCGCTGGGTCCAAGAGACCCAGGGCCTCGACTTCGCCGGTGCCGTCGAGTTCCTCGCTCGTCGTGCCGGCGTGACTCTCAAGATCGACCCTGAAGCGGCGAAGCGGCGGAGTCAGCGCGAGGGCCTCGTCGAGGCGACGGCGGCGGCCGTGTCCTTTTACACCGAGCGGCTGAAATCCGCTCCCGATGCCGGGGCCGCTCGCAGCTACCTGCGGTCACGGGGCTACGACGCAGATGTCGTCGAGAGGTTCTCACTCGGGTACTCGCCTGATGAGTGGGAGGCTCTTGTGGGTCACCTCCGTGACGTAGGGATACGCGAGGACGTGATGCTCAAGGCGGGCCTGGCATCGCGGAGTCGCCGCAACTCGCTGATCGACCGGTTCCGTGGCCGGGTGATGTTCCCGATCTTCGACATTCGCGGGGATGCGGTTGGCTTTGGCGCCCGTATCCTCGAAGGTGATGGCCCGAAGTACCTCAACTCATCGGAATCTCCCATCTACCACAAGTCCCGCCTGCTCTACGGCCTCAACTGGGCGAAGTCCGACATCGTGCGCGCCGACACGTCGGTCGTCGTCGAGGGGTACACGGACGTCATCGGGATGCACATCGCAGGCATGCCGATCGCCGTTGCAACGTGTGGCACCGCACTGGGGGAGGAGCATCTCGATCTTCTGCGACGGTTCTCCGAACGTGTCGTGTTCGCCTTCGATGCAGATGAGGCAGGTGCCGGCGCTGCGGTGCGGGGATTCGACAGGTCTGTGCCGGGGGACCTCGACCTGCGTGTCGCGATCCTGCCAGAAGGCAAGGATCCAGCCGATGTCGTTGCAGATGGCAACGTCGACAAGCTCCGTGAGGCTGTCGATACGTCGATCCCGCTCATCCAGTTTCGGATCGACTCCGAGCTCGCCCTCTTCGACCTAGACGAACCCGAGGCACGAGCGCGAGCGGTGAGGGGAGCTGCTGCGGTGATCGCGCTGCATCCCGATCCCGTGACCCGCCACGAGTATGCGGTGATGGTGTCACGCAAGACGGGTGTGGACCTCCCGTACGTCGAACAGGCGATGCGGTCGAGCTCCCGGTCCTCTGCCGGTACCGATCGGGCCATGGAACCGCCACCGGAAGAGACCGGTATGCCCGAGCCGTTTCGCTCGCCGCTGTTTCGCACCGAGCTCGAGGTCGTCCGGGTGATGCTTGCGAACGATCCACGGCTTGCAGATCTCGAGATCACTGCCGATCTCTTTCCAAGTGACGAGACAGCAGAGATGTTCTCGAGGGTCGCTGGAATCACAGAGGGCGTCCACCCTGGCGGCCCGCTCGAACTCGGTGCCGCCATCGGTTCGGATGATTCCGCCATCGCAGCAAGGCTGCGGGAGCTGGCTCTCGACGAACGCCCCCTTTCGGACCCTGCCGAGCTTGTTGCTAGGTTGGAGGTCGGAAAGATCGACA
>JAJRYI010000426.1 GCA_024275815.1 Actinomycetes bacterium
AACTTCCAGAGGACCATGGAACTGATCGGCAGGCGCTGGACCGCAAGCATCCTTCGAGCACTCTTCGCCGGCAAGGAGCGGTTCACCGACATCGCCCAGACGGTGCCGGGGCTCTCGCACAGACTCCTCACCGAACGCCTCGAAGAGCTGCGGGAGGCCGACCTCATCACGATCGAACCGGGCACGAAACACGGAACGTACCGTCTCACCGAACGAGGCGAGGATCTCCGGCGGTTCTTCCAGGAACTCGAGGACTGGAACGCTCGCTGGTACGAACCCCCGGCTGACGATGAGTCAGCCACATCCGGCTAGATCCTCGTCGACCGCCGCTGGTGGAGATGAGAACCCAGCCGGTAGCCTCGATGGCCCCCCGCTGCTGGGGCAACAACCTCTCCATCTCGAGGCTCCACGACCGGGACAACCGAACCGGTACCAACCAGGCATCTAGCCGAACGAGCCGGATCCGGGCAGCTCCCAGTACGTGAACGGCAGCCACCCTCCGACCAGGAGCACCAGCGAGACCGCAGCAACACCCGACACTCCCACCAGTCCCCATCTCTGCCATCGCCGACCACGGCTCGCAGCGAGCCAAGCAGCGGCCGAACCGACGGCCACCGCCGCACCCAGAAAGATCCAGGCGTTCAACAACTCGACGCCGAGTCTCGAAGGGGTGTTCTGTGTCAGTGGCCGCTCGAGCATCGGGCCGAACGCGGCGACGATCAGATAGGTGAAGAGGAGCAGCTCGACCGCACCGAGCACAAAGCCGATGCAGAACGATCTCCACGCGGGCCTTCGGGCGATGATCGCCAACCCGGCAGCGAGCATCCCCGTTGCGATCGGGAGCATGGAGAAGCGATCGATGCTCGGTTCGCCGAGCAAGGGCCAGGTCTGGTTGATGAAACTCGGGTAGAACCGGATCAGGGTGTTGACAACCACGAGGGTCCACCAAACACCGAGCAACGCTCCCCCGTGATCAGCGTTCGCCCCCATATCCTCGACCGCCGTCTCGCCACGCGTCCGCGATCTTGATCCCTCGTCGCCACCATGCCTTTGATCCCGAAGAAGAGGAGACCGATGCCTGTGAAGAACGTCGTTGCAACGACGAGGCCGCTTCGAAGCGTCGAAGGCCGGGGTCCCGGATATGAGATCCCCGAGCCCCTGTACGCCTCTTTGGGTGCAGGCTTTCCTGAACCGGAGAAGATGGTCGGGCGACAGCCGTTGGCGGGATCCCCGACTGCCCTCGGTGGTGTGGGGTCGAGAGAGGCTGCGGTCGGGCAGTCCAACAGAGGAGGCCGGGACACCAGGGCAAGCCAGAAGTACATCATGAGAACGCCGGCCACGACCGCCAGGATCGACAGTCACCGTTTCCAGATCACCTTCGACTCCATGGGGGTACATCGACGTGGCGACGAGCCGCCTTGAATCCAGGGCGCTCCGTCGACACCGATGCGTCACCGCAATCTCGGAGCATGGCTACGGTTGCGCCATGCCCAACAGACTCGCCGATGCCACCTCCCCGTACCTGCTCCAGCACAAGGACAACCCCGTCGACTGGTTCGAATGGGGTGACGAAGCCTTCGCCGAGGCACGGGAGCGTGATGTCCCGGTGATCCTGTCGGTGGGGTACTCGTCGTGTCACTGGTGTCACGTCATGGCACACGAGTCCTTCGAGGACGAGGAAACGGCAGCGTTCATGAACGAGCACTTCGTCAACGTCAAGGTCGACCGTGAAGAACGACCAGACGTCGACCGCATATACATGGACGCCGTCCAGGTCATGACCGGACGTGGTGGATGGCCGATGACGGTGTTCCTGACACCCGACGCCAGGCCGATCTTCGCAGGTACGTACTACCCGAGGGTCGCCATGGCCGGCCACCCCTCGTTCATGGACGTCATGACAGGCGTCCTCGACGC
>JAJRYI010000033.1 GCA_024275815.1 Actinomycetes bacterium
AGGGCGATGGGGCCCTCGTCGGTGGCCATGACCTTGTCCCAGGACTTCTCGTCGTAGGTGTCGATCTCGACGAAGAGGAACCGGGCCTGCTCCCCCACCTCGGGGAGCAGCTTCGTGCGTTCCTTGATGAGCGGAACGAGCTGTACGAACCGGTCACGCTCGTCCTCGCCGAGGGTGCGGCCCACGGCGTCTTCGACGATCGGGAGGGTGAGTGCAGCGAACTCGTCGTCTGGCATCTCGCGGATGTAGACACCGTTCATCCACTCGAGCTTCTTGTGGTCGAACACCGCAGGGTTCTTCGAAACGCTCGCCAGGTCGAAACGTTGGACCATCTCGTCGAGGGCGACGATCGTCTCGTCGTCTCCGACGTTCCATCCGAGCAATGCGAGGTAGTTGTTCATCGCCTCAGGCAGGTACCCGGCGTCGCGGTACGCGGCCATGGCGGTGTCACCGTGACGCTTGGAGAGCTTCTTGCCGTCTGGCCCGAATAGGAGGGATAGGTGGGCGTACGTGGCGGGCTCGGCACCCATCGCCTGGGTCAGGAGGATGTGTTTCGGGGTCGAGGACAACAGGTCCTCACCGCGGATCACGTGGGTGATCTCGTAGTCGACGTCGTCGACGGTCGACGCCAGGTGGTAGGTCGGTGTGCCGTCGGAGCGCAGGATCACGAAGTCGTCGACCTGGGCGTGGTCGAATCGCATATCACCGCGCACCACATCGATGAACGAGGTCTCACCGGGTCGCGGGACCCTGAAACGGATCACTGCCGTCTCTCCATCTGCAAGACGCTTCGAGATCTCCTCGTGTGGAGGTTCGAGACTTCCGTCATAGGCCGGCGAGGTTCCCCCATCACGGGCCTGTTGCTTGAAGCCGTTGAGCTGTTCGGGTGTTGCAAGCGAGTAGTAGGCGCGCCCTTCACGTACGAGCTGGTGAGCGACCTCACGGTATCGGTCGTACCGGTCCGACTGGCGGTACGTACCGTGCGGCCCACCGACGACGATCCCCTAGTCCCAATCAAGTCCGAGCCACCCCAGGTGCTCGAGGATGTCTTCCTGGAACTCCCCGGTGCTACGGGCCTTGTCCGTGTCATCGGAACGCAGGACGAACACACCACCGTTGTGGCGGGCGAAGAGGTAGTTGTACAGCGCAGTCCTTGCGGCACCCACATGGAGGTACCCCGTTGGTGATGGGGCGAACCGGACCCGGACGCTCACGCGTTCACCACGGGGTTCATGAGGACGCCGATTCCCTCGATCTCGACTTCGACGCGGTCGCCGTCTCGGATGGGACCGACCCCGGCGGGTGTCCCGGTGAGGATCACGTCGCCCGGCAGCAGGGTCATGACCCTCGAGATGAAGGAGACGAGCTCTGCAACACCGAACACGAGGTCGCTCGTGTGGCCGTCCTGGCGGATCTGACCGTTGACGGTGGCGGTGATGGAGTGCGACTCGGCTGGATCGAACTCGGTGTCGATCGCCGGACCGAGTGGGAGGAAGGAATCGAACCCCTTGGCTCTCGTCCACTGCCCGTCGGAACGTTGCAGGTCCCGTGCCGTGACGTCGTTGGCTGCGGTGTAGCCGAGAACGTTGGCAAGCACATCTTGGGGCGCAACGTTGCGGGTCACCTTGCCCATCACCACGGCGAGTTCCGCCTCATGATGAACCTCACTCGACTCGGGGGGGAGCTTGATGGGTGCGAGTGGTCCGATCACGGTGGTCGGGGGCTTCAGGAACAGGATCGGTGTCTCCGGGACGTCCGAGTCCATCTCCGCGGCGTGGTCTGCGTAGTTCTTCCCGACCGCAACGACCTTCGTCGGGATCACCGGCGAAAGCAGCTTCACCTCCGTGATCGGAAGAACCGTCTCGGACCGCTCCCATTGGAAGAACGGCGAGCCGTGATACAGCCGGATACCGTCGGGCTCGACGGCGCCGTAGGTGATGTCGTCGGCTTCGGCATCGATACGTACGATCTTCATGGTGCCTCGCGATCAGGGGTAGTAGTCGGCAGAACGGTAGGACCCGAAGCGTTCCAGTTGTTCCTCGGTGAATCCGTCGAACACCTTCTGGTAGTGGTCGGCGCCGATCACGACGAACAACGCTGAGCTCTCGACGATGATGTGGCCGTTGACCGCCATCGTTCCCTCTGCCCACATCTTGTTGCCATCGATACGAGACATCCACGCCTCACCGTTGACGGTCACCCCCATGGGGACGGGCGCGATGAAGCTCGTGTCGAGCCTCGCCGTGACCCCCGGTGTCCCATAGGCCACCGGAACGTATCCGAGGACGTCATCCATGAACGCGGTGATGGCGCCTCCATGGACCGTGCCGGGGCCACCCTCGAACCTGGGGGCGAACTCGAGATCCGTGACAACGCTGCTGCCTTCGAGGCGCGGCACGATGCCAAGACCCTGTTCTGCTTCGGGACCGCATCCCCAGCAGTACGGCGTGTGCGTACCGACGAGTTCCTTAATCTTCGGCTCGAACTCGAGCCGTTCGCCGGTGATGTAGCGGTAGCGTTCACTCATGGAACACCCGGACGTCTAGGCGTACTCGAGCCACTCGGGGTGAAGGTCGAGTTGCCCGTGTGCGGTTCCCATGTAGAGCTCCTGAGCACGTCTGGTGATCGGTCCGGGCTTCCCGTCACCGATGGGCCGGTCGTCCACCTCGCGTATCGGTGTCACCTCCGCCGCGGTTCCGGTGAAGAAGACCTCGTCCGCGTAGTACAGGTCGGTGCGGGTGATCGAGGTCTCCTTGATGGCGTGCCCATCCTCTTCGAGCAACAGCCTGACGGACTCGCGTGTGATCCCGTCGAGGGCACCCGATGCCGTCGGTGGCGTGTGGACCACTCCCTTTCGCACGACGAAGATGTTCTCCCCGGAGCCCTCAGCGACCAGTCCGTTCTCGTTGAGGAGGATCGCCTCGTCGTAGCCCGCATTGACTGCGGCAGTCTTGGCGAGAGCCGAGTTGATGTAGCCACCGGTGCCCTTGGCATCCGGCATGAAGGAGTTGTGTCCGATCCGACGCCACGACGAAACAGCGACGCGTATGCCGTTCTTCATGCCTTCCTCACCGAGGTATGCGCCCCACTCCCACGCAGCGATCGCCAGGTGCACGTTGGCCCCCGCAGGGTTCAGACCGATGGACCCGGTCCCGAAAAAGGTGATCGGACGGATGTACCCGGAGTCCAGGCCGTTGACCCGCATCACCTCCTTGCACACCTCGACGATCTCCTCGACGGAGTACTCGAAGGGGATGCCGAGTGCCTTCGTAGAGCGGCGAAGCCGGTCGATGTGGTCGGTGAGACGGAAGATCGCAGGACCCTTGTCCGTCTTGTAGGCCCGGATGCCCTCGAAGGCGCCCGTTCCGTAGTGGATCCCGTGAGACAGTACGTGGACCTGCGCGTCATCCCACTTGACGAGCTCGCCGTCCATCCAGATGTATTCGGTAGCTTCCATGTCGGATAGTTTGGCAGGTTGGCGCAGGCTGTGGTCCGAGAACCGCCGTCACCCAGCGGGTGTCAGATGCTCACCATGCCATGCAAGGATCGCTTCGAAGCGTTCCACGCGATGCTTTGGTGTGCCGTTCCTCGACAGTTCGTGACCCTCACCGGATGGGAACAGCAGCAGTTCCGTCTCGACCCCCTGCTTGTACAGGAGTGAGAAGAGTTGCTGCCCCTGCTCGATCGGGCAGCGGTAGTCCGTCTCGGAGTGGATCACCAGCGTCGGTGTGACGATGCTGTGTGCCCTGGCGAGGGCACTCGCCCGCCACATCTCGTCGACCCCGTCGGGCATGTCCGTCTCGAGGTACAGCCTGATGAAGAACGGGATGTCGGAGGTTCCCGCCATCGACACCCAGTTGTAGACACCGCGCTCGGCAACACCCGAGCGGTACGACTGATCCATCGAGGTGATCATCACGGTGGACAGACCCCCGTAGGAGCCGCCCATGATCCCCTTGTTCTAGACGTCGAGGCGCGAGAACCGTTCCGACGCAGCCAACGGTGCAGCCATGAGATCCGCCATGTCGGGAGGCATCTCCTCGCTCCAGCGCCCACAGGGTGCCGAAACATGGTCGTACCCGTAGCCGGACGAGCCACGCGGGTTGATCGCGACGACGCCGTATCCGGCTGCTGCGTACACCTGGAACTCGTCGAAGAACCCCCATCCGTACTGTGTTGCTGGGCCACCGTGGATGTTGAGCAGCAGGGGAACCGACTCGTCGCCGGGAGGCAGATACACCCAGCCATGGATCTCATGGCCGTCTGAGTCGAACGTGAACTCTTCAGGTTCGATGAGGTCGGTCCCATCGATGAACGATTCGTTGAGCGAGGTGAGCACTGTCTCGGTCTCGCCGTCCCACCGTATGACCTCGCCGGGGCTCGTCGGCGACGTCGCGGTGAACACCGCCATCGATCCATCGTTCGACGGGCACCAGCCGGTGATCAGACGGTTCCCCCCGACCACGTCCGTTGGGACTCCGTCGGACCCGATCGACACGACGCGGTAGGCGCCCCGATCCTCCATCACACACATGATGGTGCCGTCACTGAGGAACTGCGGGGAGGCGAGCGCACTCGGCGGGTGTTGCGGGTTGATGTTGCGATCGAGATCGGTGACCTGGTCGAGCGCACCATCCCAGGTCACGCGGTGGATCTGGGAAGGTCGCAGCGTGGCCCGTTCGGTGACCGTGCCGAGCGCGTAGAGGGTGCCGGCGGGTGCGAAACCGGACCACGACCAGGAACCCTTCGGAGTCACCGCGTGTGCTTCTCCACCAGTAGCCGGAATCGTGAACACCTGGTTGAGCGGGTTGACCCAACGGTCCTCCCCCGTCGCAGAGAGGTACGTGAGCACCGACCCGTCCGGGCTCCAACGCACCGACGTCTCTGAACAGTCCCCCGAAGTGATCTGGAAGGACTCGTGTGTGGTCGCGTCGATGATCCAGACGTGGGACCGCCTGTCGTAGGTCCAACCCTTGTTGTCGTAGCGGAATGATGGATGCCCGATCCTGCGGGGGCGACGTTGCCTTTCGTCGTCGTCATCGATACCGTCGACGTACTCCCCGGCCACCACCGCGATCTTCGTGCCGTCGGGAGACCAGGCGATCTCCGATACCCCCAGTTCGAAGTCGGTGATCGTCTCTGCCTCTCCCCCATCGAGAGGTATCAGGGCGAGTTGCGCCTTGGCGTCGTCCTGTGGGCCCTTGCGCAGGAAGGCGAGTGTTCTGCCGTCCGGAGACCACCTCGGGTTGGAGTCGGCGCGCCCGGCGGTCAGTGGCCTGGCGTTCGTGCCGTCCCAGAGCCACAGTTGTCTGACGTACTCGTCTGCATCGAGGTCCAACTGTGTAACGATGAACACGACCCGCTCACCGTCGGGATGGAGGTAGGCGTCCGACGGTACACGGAAGTCGCCAAGCTGGTCCGGACGCATGAAGTACTCCTTGGAGATGCCAGATGTCAGGTACCAGACAACAGTACCGACCTGTCCGATGCCAAGCGCCCGGTATTGAGCGTCTGGCGTAAGATGCCTGTCTACTGTCTCCCCATGCACAGAATCATCGCCTCAGGGTTCGGCGTCGGCCTCATCCCATCGAAACTCTGGGGGTCGGACAACGGTGCCGGAACCTTCGGTGCAGTTCTCGCCGCCGGTCTCAGCCTCTTCATGTGGGGATGGCCGTGGTGGGCACACATTGGAGTCTTCGTCGTGTTCCTCGCGCTCTCACTGTGGTCTTCTCGCCCCTTCGCCGACGACCACGCCGACCCCGGGTGGATCGTCATCGACGAGATGGCCGGGACGTTCGTCGCGGTGATCGGCCTCGCCGGCTGGCCATGGCTCGTCGCCGTCGTCGTGGCCCGACTCGGCGACATCTTCAAGGTTCTCCCCGGTGTGCCCCAAGCCGAAGAGCTTCCCGGAGCCGTCGGAGTCACGATGGACGACGTCATCGCAGGCCTCTACGGCCTCGCCGCCGGCTGGATCATCTATCTGATGATGTGAGCCGTCGGCTGTCGACGGGTCGTTCAACCGAGTTCGACGTAGCGGGCTGCGTTGATGCCTTCGAGCTCGAGGAGACCGTCGATGCTCTCTTGGGGGAACGACACGTCGAGGGCGATGCCCATCATCGCCGCCGAACCATCCGGGCCACGGCCGACGATCATGTCCGAGATGTTGCAGCCGATGTCACCGAGGAACGTCCCGACACGTCCGATGCACCCCGGTACGTCATCGTTGCGAACGAGAAGGAGATGCTCGGCGATCGGCACTTCGATCGCGTAGCCGTCGATACCGACGAGGACGGCGCCCTTGCGCTCCATCACCGTTCCGGCAACCGTGCGGTGTTTCCCCCCGACGTCCCCACTGAGGCGGATCATCGACTGGTAGTCGACGACGTCGTGGTCGGATACTTCCACGACGGATAGGCCTCTCGACTCGGCGAGTTGCGGTGCGTTGACGTAGGACACGGGAACGTCACACGCATCGGCGAGGATTCCTTTGAGCGCCGAGAGGGATATCGGCTTGACCGGCTCCTCTGACAACTCCCCGCGCACGGTCACGGTCAGTTCGTCGGGAAGACGCTTGGCAAGCGCTATGAAGATCTTTCCGAGCTGTTCTGCAAGGTGGATGAACGGTTTGAGGTCTGGAGAGGCGGGCGGTCCAAGGTCCAGGTTCACCGCGCTGAGCACCATCTCCCCGGCAAGTGCCTCGCCGACGGACTCGGCAACGGCGATACCGGCCTTGTCCTGGGCCTCCCTGGTACTCGCACCGAGGTGCGGTGTCACGGTGACCTCGGAGATTCCAAAGAGGGGGCTGTCCGTCGACGGTTCGGTATCGAAGACATCGATCGCAGCACCGGCGACCTTGCCGGAACGGATCGCCTCTGCCAGATCAGCCTCGGAAACGATCCCGCCACGGGCAACGTTGACGATGCGCACCCCGTCCTTCATCTTGGCGATCGATGCAGCATCGATCAGGTTCTGCGTCTGGGGTGTCTTGGGGAGGTGGATCGTGATGATGTCGGCAACGGCGAAGAGCTCGTCGAGCGTGAGCATCTCGACACCGAGACGGCGGGCACGGTCGGCCGAGACGTAAGGATCGAACGCCACGACGGCCATGTCGAACGCCGCTGCCCGCTGTGCAACGAACGTGCCGATCTTTCCCAGTCCCAGGACACCGAGCGTCTTGCCTGCGAGTTCGACGCCCTGGAAGAGCTTGCGATCCCATCGCCCCTCACGCAGTGATCGGTCGGCAGCCGCGACGTGGCGGGCCTGGGCGAGGATCAGCGCCATCGTGTGCTCGGCCGCCGAGATAGCGTTCGCATCTGGGGCGTTGACGACCATGACGCCGTGGCGTGTGGCAGCATCGACGTCGATGTTGTCGACACCGATACCTGCTCTGCCGATCACCGCGAGGTTCGGTGCAGCGGTGATCATCTCCTCATCGACCGTGGTTGCCGAGCGCACGATGAGAGCAGAGGCATCTGCCAGCTCCGCGATCGTGCGCTCGATGGGCTCACCAACGGTGATGACGACGTCACAGGTGGTTTCAAGGGCTGTGATCCCCGCTTGTGCGATCTGCTCTGCAACGACGACTTTGTGGCGACCCATACTTGCTCCTGCTAGCTGCCGGTTCGTTGTTCGAGGACGCTGCGCACGACCTTCGGATCGGCCTTGCCACCCATGTGGCGCATCACCTGCCCGACGAGGAATCCGAAAGGTTTCATGTCGCCGCTCTTGATCTTGTCGACGGCGTCGGCGTTCGCAGCGAGGACCGCGTCGACGGCCTCTTCGATGGCACCGGTGTCTGAGACCTGGAGTAGATCTCTCGCATCGGCGATCTCACCGGGGGTTCCTTCACCCTCGAGGACGGCGAGGAGCACCTCTTTGGCGGCGGACGACGAGAGGTCTCCCCCGTCGACCATGCTCCCCAGCTCCACGAGATGACCGGAGGTCAGAGACGTGTCGGCGATCGTGATCTCCTGCCTGCGCAGGTAGGCGATGACCTCCCCCGTCAGCCATATACCAACGGTTCGCCCCGTCGCTCCGCCAGCAACGGCGTCGCGGAACAGTCGTGACAGATCGTCGTCGTCTGCTAGGACGCCTGCCGTCTCGACGTCTACGCCGGCATCGAGGAACCCTCTCCGTCGCTTTGCAGGGAGCTCCGGGATCGTCGCGCGGATCTCGTCCTGCCACTCCTTGGTCACCTCAAGTGGGAGCAAGTCCGGGTCCTGGAAGTAGCGGTAGTCCTCCGACTCCTCCTTGGTGCGCATCGACGTCGTGACGCCGGTGTCCTCGTTCCAGTGGCGTGTCTCCTGGACGATCCTGCCGCCCTCTTCGAGAACCCGGATCTGACGATCGATCTCGAACGCCAGGGCGCGTTGGAGTGACCGCAACGAGTTGACGTTCTTGGTCTCAGTTCTGGTTCCGAGCTCCGTCGTGCCGACAGGACGCACCGATATGTTCGCATCGAATCGCATCGAACCAGCTTCGAGCCTGGCGTCTGATACACCGAGCGCGAGAACGATCCTCTGCAACTCGGCTGCGTACGCACGTGCCTGTTCCGGTGAGGTGATGTCGGGCTCGGTGACGATCTCGACCAGCGGCACGCCTGCCCGGTTGAAGTCGAGCAACGTGTGATCGGCGTCCTGGATACGCCCACCGCCGTCACCGATGTGAGAGCTCTTCCCCGTGTCCTCTTCCATGTGGACCCGGGTGATGCCGACCACGGTCGGCTCACCATCCACATCGACGTCGAGAGACCCGTGCTCGCACACCGGGTAGGTGTACTGGCTGATCTGGTAGTTCTTCGGAAGATCCGGGTAGAAGTAGTTCTTGCGGTAGAACAGTGACCGTTCGTTGATCTCGCAATCCAGCGCGAGACCGATCTTGACGATGCCCTCGATCGCCTTCTCGTTCGGTACCGGCAACGCACCGGGCAGGGCGAGGCACACAGGGCACACCGCGGTGTTCGGCTCATCACCGAACTCGGTTGGACACGAACAGAACATCTTGGAGTTCGTCGAGAGTTCGACGTGCGTCTCGATGCCGATGACGGCTTCCCAATCGGTCATGGTGCCGTCACCTCCGACGTTGCCAGAGCCGGCCTCGCTGTGAAGTCGACCAGTCGCTCGACCTCGGCCGCAACCCGGTACATGACCTCTTCACCGAGTGATGGAGCCATGATCTGGAACCCGATCGGCAGGCCTCCCTCGTCGAGGCCGACCGGTACCGAGATCGCGGGATCACCTGCGAGGTTCGATGGGATCGTGCAGACGTCCGAGTAGTACATCGCAATGGGATCGGCCGTCTTGTCTCCGATGGGAAACGCAGTGGTCGGTGTCGTCGGGGAGATGAGCACGTCGAGCGTTTCATACGCTGATGCGAAGTCTCTCCTCACCAGCGTCCTCACCTTCTGGGCCTGGCCGTAGAAGGCGTCGTAGTAGCCGGCGGACAACGCGTAGGTTCCCAGCAGGATGCGACGGATGACCTCCGGCCCGAACCCCTCCGCTCTCGAGTGAGCCATCATGTCCTCGGTGGTTCCCTCCACGGAACTTCGGTGCCCGTAGCGCACCCCGTCGAACCTGGCGAGGTTCGCCGAACATTCGGCAGGTGCGATGAGGTAGTAGGCAGACAGTGCGTACTCCGTCGACGGCATCGACACCTCGATGATCTCGGCGCCGGCGTCCGCGAGTTTGTCCGCGGTCGCTCGGGTCGCTGCGATGATCTGTGGATCGATGCCCTCACCGATCAGTTCGGTGACGATTCCGATCTTGAGGCCGACGACGCCGGCGTCGAGTGATCCGGCGAAGTTCGGGACGGGAGCGTTGATACTCGTTGCGTCGAAACGGTCCCAGCCTGCGATCGCCCCGAGCAACGTGGCAGAGTCGGCGACGGATCGAGCGAAGGGACCTATCTGGTCGAGTGACGATGCGAATGCGATGAGTCCGTACCTCGAGACGATGCCGTACGTCGGTTTCATCCCGACGATGCCACACAGTGCTGCAGGCTGGCGGATCGAGCCGCCCGTGTCGGACCCGAAGGAGCCGAACGACGACCCAACGGCGGTGGTGACGGCAGAACCGCCGGAAGACCCGCCCGGAACACGATCGGTGTCCCACGGGTTCCGGCTCTCCCCATAGGCCGAGTTCTCTGTCGAGGAACCCATCGCGAACTCATCGAGATTCGTCTTCCCGGTGATCACTGCCCCCGATGAGCGCAGGCGTGCCACTGCGGTGCCGTCATAGGGAGGCTTCCACCCTGTGAGGATCTGTGACCCCGCTGTCGTCTCGAGCCCCAGCGTGCACATGTTGTCCTTGAGCGCGATCGGGATACCGTGGAGGGGTCCAAGGTCTACACCGCGGGCAAGGGAAGCGTCCGCCTCCTCAGCAGCCAAGCGAGCCCCGTCCTTGTCGAGCGTGAGATAGGCATGGAGGTGTGCCTCGGTGACGGCGGCCCGTTCGGTGACGGCATCGAGGAGGTCCACTGAGGTGAACTCCCCGGCACGTAGACCAGAAGCTGCGTCGGTGATCGAGAGATTCGCGAGATCGCTCATGTCAGCCCAAGATCCGTGGCACACGGAAACGGCCATCGTGGGTGTCGGGTGCTTCGCTGAGGAACGACTCCGGCTCGAGGCACTCCCCCACCTCGTCGGGCCGGAACGCGTTGACCATCGGCAACGGATGGGACGTCGGTTCGACGCCCTCTGTCGGGAGTGCCTGGACACGTTCTGCGTGTTCGAGGATGTCGGCAAGCTGTGAGCTGTACATGTCGAGCTCGTCGTCGCTGAGCGCGATCCGGGCCAGCTGAGCGACCTTTACGATGTCTATTTCTACGGGCATCACCCGATGGTACCGAACAGCGTGACCTTGCCGGTCGCCCTGTAGCATGATTCGATGCTCCCGTTCCCCTCACGCAGCGAACTCGTCCGTCGCGTTCCACGTCTGCTCCTCGGCCTCACCCTGTTCGGCCTCGGCATCGCGATGATGGTGACGGCGAATCTTGGACTCTCGCCGTGGGAGGTGTTCCACCAGGGCATCTCACGCAGGACCGGCATCCCGCTGGGAACCGTCGGCATACTCACCGGGATCGTCGTGCTCCTGCTTTGGATCCCCCTCAAAGAGCGTCCGGGTGTCGGCACGATCGCCAACGTGTTCCTCATCGGGATCGTGATCGATCTCACCCTCCTGGTGTTCCCCGACACCGTCGAGACGATGTGGCTGCGATGGATCTTGATGATCGGAGGCACCGTCGTCATCGCCCTCGGATCTGGCCTCTACATCGGTGTCGGGCTGGGACCAGGTCCCCGTGATGGCCTCATGACCGGCCTCGCTCGACGGGGCATCCCGATCGGTCTTGCCCGTATCGGTATCGAAGTGACCGTTCTCGGAGCAGGGTGGCTCCTCGGCGGAACGGTGGGTATCGGCACGGTCGTCTTCGCCTTCGGGGTCGGGCCGCTCGTCGGTGTGTTCCTCCCCAAGATGAGCCTGGAGCCGCTCTATCACTACGAGCTTCCGCCCGATGGGGCGGGGGTAGCGGAGGGGGCGTTGTAGCGGGACGTTTACCGTTTACCGTTTACCG
>JAJRYI010000034.1 GCA_024275815.1 Actinomycetes bacterium
CGTGCCGTCATCGGGTGCCTTGAGCCCGTCGATCACGGCTTCTGCCTGCACGACGAGATCCTGGGATGCGGTGATCGTGTCGGGCCATGCTGGCATGTACGGATCTGGAACGGTGGTTGCCGCTACCTGGTTGGCGAGATCTTGTGCGTCGTCGTGAACCTTCGTGAACCCATCGAGTGCCTCGGCGTACTCGATGTCCTTGTTCTCCCACTGCTCGTTGACATCGTTGAGTTCGACGAGCAGATCCGCTGCAGCCGCCTCGAACCGGTCGACCTCAGCGAGGAACGCGAGGATGTCCGTCGGCAGTGTCGACGTGGTGGTGGTGCCGAGCGTGGTGGTGGTCGTCGTCGGTGCCGTCGTCGTTGTTGATGCTGCGATGTCGGCCGGTGGAAGCGCGTTGACGAACACGTAGGTGAACCCGACCAGCACGGCGATGACGACTGGGAGTATCCAACGACCTGGCTTGGGATCCTCTTTACTCACGTCCGTGAGCATAGGCGGTCTCGGCAGAACAGGGCATCATCGCTACGATCATCTCTATGGAACTCCAAGGCCGCACAGCGGTTGTCACCGGGGGTGCGGTCCGCGTCGGGCGTGCCATCAGTCTCGCTTTGGCTCGCCAGGGCGCACGCGTGTACATCCACTACAACCGATCCGCCGGGCCTGCCGAGGCCCTGAGGGACGAGATCCTCGCCACAGGTGGAGTCGCAGCGGTCGGATCGGCAGATCTGTCCGACCCCGGTCAAGCGCACAGGTTGATGCAGATGGCCCAGGACACGCTCGGTCCAATGGCCGTCCTCGTGAACAGTGCTTCCGGGTTCCCCACCGACACGCTCGCCGACGTCACCCTCGAGCGGTGGAGGTCGACGATGGATCTGACACTCGGCTCACCGTTGTTCCTGACGCAGGCCTTTGCTGCCGGACTCGGAGCCGACCATGACGGTGCCATCGTCAACATCACCGATGTGAAGACGACACGTCCCTATCGCTCCCACCTGTCATACATGTTGGCCAAAGGTGGTATCGACACGCTGACGCGTGCGGCGGCTCTCGCCCTCGCCCCTCGCATACGGGTCAACGCCGTCGCGCTCGGTGTGATCCTCCCACCCCCTGGTGAGGGAGAGGAGTACGTGAACGCACTCGCAGCAGAGTTGCCTCTCCAACGGGTCGGTGGTCCTCAAGTCGTTGCAGACACCGTTGTGTTCCTCGCGAAGAACGATTTCATCACCGGCGAGATCATCCACCTCGATGGAGGAGCAGGATTGGTGTGAGAGCGTTGACTGTTTACCGTTTACCGTTCTCCGAAAACGAGGCGATTGCAAGAGGGTTGGCGCCCCCGTTGTCGCAGAGACTTCTTGTGTTCTCCCCTCCACGAGTGCAGCCGGCTATCTATTCGCTGTCCGGCAATCGGTAGACGGTAAACGGCGAACGGAGAACGCCTATCTGTCGTCACGTGCCCCTCGCGAGTTCGCTACCGTTGCCCCATGCGTCGCCTCGATCGGATCTTCATCAACGAACTCGTGGTCTCCGGGATCATCGGCATCAACCCGGATGAGAGGGTCAACCGCCAGGACATATCCGTGAACGTGATCATGTGGGCAGATACGTCTGACGCAGCACGCTCGGACGATATCGCCGACGCCGTCAACTACCGGACCGTCGCCAAGCGGATCATCGAACACATCGAGGGCGGTGAGCCGATGCTCGTCGAGCGACTCGTCCAGGAGATCGCAGATCTGTGTCTCGAGGATGAGCGTGTCGACAGCGTCGAGGTCACCGTCGAGAAGCCCGGGGCGTTGCGCCACGCCCGATCAGTGGGAATCAAGATCCTGCGATCGCGCGTTGACACCTCCACATAGGGAGTACGTCATGAATGCCAAACACGATCGGGCGACAGC
>JAJRYI010000427.1 GCA_024275815.1 Actinomycetes bacterium
CGCTGCGCCGATGACAGTCGCGTCGATCAGGAGGCCGGGGAACGGGTTCGATCCATTACGCAATCGGTACACGGCGTCGACGGCGATCACCCCGGCGGGAATCAGGAGGAGGAGCAGCGTGCTCGATCCGTCCCACAGGGAGTACACTACGATGCCGATGATGCAGAAGACAACGCCGACCGCACGGGTCGTGTTGTACTGCACGCGGAGATCACCGTAAGCGATCGGTGCCCGGTTCGGCAAGGGGCTCATGTATTCACCTCAGCCTCTGTATCGGAGCGAATCGGCGTGAGATGTAGAGGATTCAGCCGATCGATCCAACGATGGCCTCGAAGGCATCGGAGGGCACGACGAGGTCACCGGTTCCAGTCCCGACACGGAACTCTCGCTCGGTCATGCCGTGGTAGTCGGATCCTCCCGTTGCGATCAGAGACAAACGTGACGCGAGTTTCTCGAGGTGTCTGCGCAGGGAGAGGTCGTGCAGAGGATGATGGGCCTCTATCCCGGTGAGCCCTGCTGCTGCCAGGTCGTCGAACATTCGTGTGAACTCGTCACTACGGAGTTGGATCGTCTTGGGGTGGGCGATCACCGCAACACCTCCACTTGCACGGCCGAGCTCGATCGCTTCGATGGCCGACAAGCGCGCTCTGGGAAAGTAGACCGCTCCACCGTCGTGAAGGAGCTCGGCGAACGCCTCGTCCCTGCTTGCCAGATAGCCTTTTGCAACGAGAGCGTCTGCGATGTGGGGGCGTCCGATGGATGGCCCCTGTGCCTGTTCCTCGACGTCGGCCAGTGTGATGTCATATCCGAGATCTTGCAATGCGGCAACGATCTTGCGGTTCCGCACAGCACGGCCGTCGAGGAGGCCGGCGAGCTCGTCCTGGAGCGCTCCGGGGCCCGGCTCGATGCCGTAGACCAGCATGTGCATCTTCGTCCCGTGATGGTCGACGGAGAGCTCGACTCCGGGGATGAAGGCGATACCGGACCTCTCGGCAGCTTCCCGTGCTTCGGGGATGCCGGTGAGGGTGTCGTGGTCTGTCAGTGCGATTCCAGAAAGCCCGGCGTCGACGGCAAGTTCGATGAGCCGGGCAGGGCTATCGGCCCCGTCCGATGCCGTCGAGTGAAGATGCAGGTCCGACTTCACCCGTTCAGCCGGTGAAGAACCGAAGCGCGAACAGAGACCCGACGAAGAGGACGGCGTACCCGCCGTACTTCTTGATCTGGTCGAAGATGTGCTTGCGCTTTGCGGCCTTTGCTTCCTCGGCCTTCTTGGCTTCGCGGTTGGCCCGCTGGCGGTCTCTCTTGTCTGTGGCCATACGGGAAGACTACCTGGAGATGGTGACCGACTCGATATAGAGCGTCTCGAGCGGTGTCGAGGGCTCGGGGTCGGCGCTGTTCGGTCCGCGTCCGAGGGGGACCTGTTCGATGCGGTCGAGTGTGTCGAAGCCGTCGACGACCTGGCCGAAGATCGTGAAGGTCGGTGGCAGCCACTGCGCATCACCGAAGAGGATGAAGAACTGGCTGCCGGTCGTTCCCGGGCCCGCGTTGGCCATGGCGACGGTTCCGCGCAGGTACGCCGGCTCATCGGGGTACTCGTCCGGCACGGTGTAGCCGGGCCCTCCGAGACCGGTGGCGGTCGGATCGCCGGCCTGCATCATGAAACCCGGGACGATGCGGTGCGACACAGTTCCATCGAAGTAGCCGGACTCTGCGAGGAAGACGAACGAGTTCACGGTCTCGGGGGCTGAGGCCGGGTCGACGGCGATGTTGATTGTCCCGCAGGACGTGTTGAGCGAGATCGTTGCAGGACCTGTCAACCCCATGTCTTGTGGGGCATCGAACTTCATGTCGACGGCAGGCTCCGGTTGCTCTGCATCACAGGCCGTCGGCTGGCGCAGGTAGCCGACGTAGTTCGTCGGCACGGCCAGTAGCGGCACGGTCGAAGGGGTGGCAGTGTCGGCTGCACCGGAACTGCTCGAGCAGGCTGCAGCGACCAGTCCGACGGCGAGTGCGAGAGCGGTGATTCGTGATAGACGCATGGTGCGATGGTATGGCTCGAGGCCGCGTACACCTACACTTCAGCCCCGATGGCACTCGTCGTTCACAAGTATGGAGGAACCTCGGTCGCCGACGCCGAGCGTATCCGCCGCGTTGCCCACAGGATCGTGGGTGCCTACGCGGAAGGGAACGGTGTCGTCGCTGTTGTGAGCGCGATGGGGAAACAGACCGACGACCTGCTTGCTCTTGCGCGGGACGTCTCGCGGCATTCACATCCAAGGGAACTCGACATGCTGTTGACGGCCGGTGAGCGTGTCACGATGGCGCTGGTTGCCATGGCGATCGAGGATCTCGGTGTGCCCGCCACGAGCTTCACCGGATCACAGGCGGGCATCATCACGACAGGCAAGCACGGTCAGGCCGAGATCATCGAGATCCGCGCCGACCGCGTGAGAGAGGGCCTCGACCAGGGGAAGGTCGTGATCGTCGCCGGTTTCCAGGGTGTGGACCCGGATTCGAGAGACGTGACGACGCTCGGTCGAGGGGGATCGGATGCGACGGCTGTCGCCCTCGCGGCAGCACTCGAGGCGGACAGATGCGAGATATTCACCGATGTAGACGGCGTGTTCACGGCTGATCCACGAGTGGTGCCGAACGCGGTGAAACTCGACGAGGTGACGTTCGAGGAGATGCTCGAACTCGCCTCGGCAGGAGCAGGCGTACTCATGCCGAGATCGGTCGAGTTCGGAAGAAGGTTCAAGATCCCGATTCACGTACGCTCGTCGTTCCACGACGGTGTTGGAACGTGGGTCAAGGAGGACACGATGGAACAACCAGTGGTCAGAGGCGTGACGTACACCGACGATGAGGCGAAGGTCACCGTGTACGACGTGCCCGACACGCCGGGTGTGGCCGCGGCCCTGTTCGAGTTACTTGCTGCAGCAAGCGTGAACGTCGACATGATCGTCCAGAACGTGTCGCACGAAGGGATCACCGACATCAGCTTCACCGTGCCGACGGTATCCATCGCCGTTGCCCGTGAACAAGCTGAGATCGTCGCCGGGAAGGTGGATGCGGGTGGTGTCTCGATCGACGATGGGATCGCCAAGGTGAGTGTCGTTGGTATCGGGATGAAGACCGAATCGGGGATCGCTGCTCGCATGTTCCGCCTGCTGTCAGAGGAGGGCATCAACATCCAGATGATCTCGACATCACCGATTCGGATTTCGTGTGTGATTCGCGGGGATAGAGTGCTCGAAGCAGTACGTGCGTTGCACGTTGGATTGGGACTCGAAGACGAAGGAAGCTGATGAAGACGTACTCTCGGCCCCGCGTGGCGATCGTGGGTGCAACCGGTGCCGTGGGCTCCACCATGTTGTCGATACTCGAGGAACGGAACTTCCCTGCAACGGACGTTCGGCTCATAGCTTCGAGCAGGTCCGCCGGCAAGATCACCGGGACCAGGTGGGGAGACGTCGAGGTCGAGGATCTCGAGACGGCGGACCCGGCAGGTGTGGACATTGCGCTGTTCTCGGCAGGGGGTGCCCGGTCCAAAGTGTATGCACCGAGGTTCGTCGAAGCAGGAGCGACGGTGATCGACAACTCGTCTGCGTTCCGCATGGACGATGATGTGCCGCTCGTCGTGGCGAACGTCAACGACGATGCAGTCGCCGAGAACCAGGGGATCATCGCGAACCCGAACTGCACGACCATGACGATCATGATGGCTGCCGGCCCTCTTCACCGTGCAGCAGGGATGCGAACGATGATCGCAACGTCGTATCAGAGCGTCTCGGGCTCGGGAAAGACCGGTATGGACCAACTCCAGCGTGAGATCGAGCACTTCATGGGTGATCTCGACGGACTCGTGTCGGGTGGTTGGAAGGATCCCGGTGGTGACCTGTACGCGAGACCGATCGGCTACAACGTGCTCCCTCTTGCAGGTTCGATCACCGACGTCGGGTATACAGACGAGGAGTGGAAGCTCGTCAACGAAACGCGCAAGATCCTTCGTCGAGACTCCATCGCTGTTGAACCGACCTGTGTTCGGGTACCCGTCATGGTCGGGCACGGGATTGCAGCATCCATGTGGTTCGACCGTGCCGTGGACCTCGACGAGGCAGTTGCAGTTCTCGGCGGAGCACCCGGGGTTCAGCTGTGGGACGACACGAACGTGCCCACACCTTTGGACTCGGCAGGGATCGATGACGTGCTCATCGGAAGGCTTCGCGAGACGGTCGGCCATCTCGGTGGCGTAAGCCTCTTCGCCATCGGCGACAACCTGCGAAAGGGAGCCGCGTTGAACGCGGTGGAGTTGGCGGAGTTGTTGTTGATATAGCTGCGTAGTCCGGCGACACCTTGAAGCACAGTGGCGGGAACCCGGTGTACAGCTGACAGTTCACAGTTCACAGTCGGAAACCCTGCGGGAGCCAGGTATTGTCGCTGTGATTTGGAAAGCGATCAGCTTCCCATCCGTCGATCTTCCACGTGCTACGGAGGTGCTTGATGTCCCTGATCGAAGTTGACGTCACCGGTGGCGTTGCCACGGTGCGGTTGAACGCCCCTGAATCGATGAACGCACTCGGCGTACCGATGGGTAGGGAGTTCGACGATGCAATGGCCGATCTGTGGGACAACGGGGATGTCCGGGTTCTCATCATCACGGGCACGGGGCGGGCGTTCAGCGCCGGTGGGGATGTTCGGGCCTTCTACGACAATCGCGAGAACCCGACGGGTGTGATGCGGGAGATTCTCGACGTTCTCCACGCAGCGGTCACCAAGATCATCGATGCACCGTTCCCGACGATCGCAGCCATCAACGGTGTCGTCGCTGGTGCGGGGATGGGTGTTGCGATGGCAACAGACCTCGCCGTGGCCGTTGATAGCGCGGTGTTCACGATGGCGTACACCGGTATCGGCGTGTCGCCGGATGGATCGAGCACGTACTTCCTCCCCCGGTACGTTGGGGCGCGCCGTGCAATGGAGTTGATCCTGACGAACCGGGTTCTCTCAGCGAACGAGGCACTCGAGATGGGTCTTGTCAACGAGGTGGTTGCCGAGGATGAATTCGATGACGCAGTGCAAGCACTGGCCCGAAAGTTGGCGAGGGGCCCGACGCTCGCGTACGTCCATGCCCGCAAGCTCGTGGCTGCATCGTTCGGGTCCACCCCCCAAGATCAGATGAATGCGGAAGCAGCGGCGATCATGGCAGCGGCATCGACACAGGATTTATACGAGGGTGTGTCTGGGTTCATCGAGAAGCGGCGGCCGAACTTCTCGGGGGCCTGACGCGACGAAGCCCCTCCTCATCGGAGGGGCTTGGTCGGGACGGTCGGATTTGAACCGACGACCTCATCGTCCCGAACGATGCGCGCTACCAACCTGCGCTACGTCCCGCTAGAGCAGGGATGGTACAGGGATCAGAGCACAGACGACAGAGGACAGAGGACAGACGGAAAGGGTGGAGGGTACGTCCGGCGGTCAGCGATCTATCGCATCCACTTTGATGCGGTCGACACGCTGGCGGTCCATCGTCAGCCCCGTGTAGCGGAATCCGCCGTCTTGGACTACGTCGCCTTCCTTCGGGACTTTCCCGAAGAGGGCCATGATCAATCCACCGACTGTGGAGAAGGGTCCCTCCGGAAGTGGAGTCCCGATGGCTTCGCCGAGGTCCTCGATATCGACGCGGCCGTCGACGGTCCACACACCGTTCGCGATCTGGATCACCGTCGGTGTGCCGGGGTCGTACTCGTCCTGGAGTTCCCCGACGAGTTCGGCAACGAGGTCCTTGACCGTCACGATCCCTTCCACGCCTCCATGCTCATCGACGACGACGGCCATTCCATAGCGATCTGAACGCATCTGCTCGAGTGTGTCGAGTACCGACATCGTTTCCGGGACGTAGTTCGGCTGCCGGATCATGTCGCTCAGGTCGGTCTCGTCGCCGAGATCGGGGTGCTGAAGGAGGTCCTTGACGTGGATGATTCCGGAGAACTCGTCGAGATCTCCCGCCGAGACCGGGTAGCGGCTGTGGCCCGTCTCGGTGACTGCCTCGCGAATCGAAGCGGCTGAGAGCGGGAGGGGGAGCACTGCAATGTCGAGCCTCGGCGTCATGACGTCGCGAACGGACCGGTCTGCGAGGTTGAACAGAGCGTCGATGATCTCTCGTTCTGCTTCTTCGATGTGCCCGCCCCTGTGACCGAGTTCTGCAAGAGCCTTGATGTCGTCTTCTGTCACCGGATCACCTACACCGTTGGTGTCGACGCGAAGCAGCTTCAGCAGGCCACGAGTGATCGCAGAGAAGAAGGATGCGATGGGAGCGAGGACGATGGAGAGGTTCCAGATCGTTCCTGCAACACGTAGCGAGAACGCTTCGGGGTGACGTGCGGCGATCGTTTTGGGCGTGATCTCACCGAACACGAGGAGCACCGCCGTCATGGCACCGGTCGCTACCCACGGTCCCCACGTCTCGCCTATGAGTGAAACGAACAGGATCGTTGCCACGGAGGCCGACAGTACGTTGACCGTGTTGTTGGCGACGAGCAAGGTGGAGAGCATCCGTTCGGGTTCGGATACGAGTTGCTCGAGCTTCTTGCCCTTCGGTCCCTCCTCAGCCAAGCGGTGGACACGCTCGCGCGATATCCCGATCAGCGCGGTCTCTGATCCAGAGAAGTAGCCAGATCCCACGATGCAGATGGCAAGAATGCCGAGGTAGATGACCGTGTCCGGGATCATCGGCGGGGCACCGAGGACCCGCTGGTACTCGCAGGTTCCTTACCGGTCGTCACGTACTGCTTCCATCGAGAGACACAGCCGCTCTCAACTCGGAGGTCTTCACAGGTTTCGTGACCCAGTTGTCCGCTCCCGAGCGTCGAGCGAGAAAAGTGTCGTCGTCTCTGTCGAGGAGGATGGTGATCGGTACATCGTCGCCCGTGGCGTCACGCACGGAGTGCGTCACGGCGATGGCACCCATCGATGCCACCCGCATATCGACGACGACTGCGTCGATACGTTCTTCCTTGACCACGGAGACGGCTGCTTCGGGATCACTCTCGACGATCACGGTGGTCCCCGGCTCTGAGAGGGCTGCCGTGACGCTGTCGATCGTCCGTTCGTTGTCGGCTACGAGGAGGATGGTGCTCATGGGGTAGAGGGTAGACGGAAGATGGAGGACAGGTGTCAGATGGGGGCTCGGTGTTTGGAAGATGCGCGGGGAGGGGTAGTCGTTCTCCGTTTACCG
>JAJRYI010000428.1 GCA_024275815.1 Actinomycetes bacterium
ACCGGTTTCCTAAACCGGGTGTCGCAAGTTCGAATCTTGCCGAGGGCGCCGATACATCCCACCTCAAGCTGGCCCAGGCTCGAGCCCTGTCGGACCAACAAGCCCATCTGAGCGGGATCGGGCCTTCAGAGCCTGGACACATCACAAAGACCACTCCCCATGAGGCTCTAGCCGTGTACCGCGTTGATCGGCACTCTGAGCAACCCCGGTGGTGCCACGGCAACATCGCTTCAGGCGCCGTATGCTCTCATCCATGAAGATCGCATTCCCCACCCGTGACAATGAAACCATCGTCGGCCACTTCGGGCACATGACTTCTTTCCTCGTCGTCGACATCGACGATGGGGCCGAGACAGCGAGAGAGTCGCACGACATGACGGCTATGCCTGCTTGCGGTGACGAGCAACAGAGCAGACCCGACTACGTCGTCGGCGTTGCCAAGGACTTCGACGTTGTGATCGCCAACGGCATCGGTGCACCACTCGTCCAGAAGATGCAGGTGGCAGGGGTCGAGGTCGTCCTCACGAGCGATCAGTCGATCGAGAGTGCGCTCACCTCCTACCTTGCTGGCACGCTCGTCAACGAAGCCGGTCTCGCACACGCGCCACATCACTGATGGACCGCCCGATCGCCCCGGTTTCTCCGTCGCTACTGTTGTGCCCATGAGCGACAGCACTTCCACACAGCCGAACGGATCCGGTGACTTCGAGGTCATCGAGGAAGTACGTGCAGAGCACGTCGAGATCAACCAGGGCGGTGCTGCCCTGGTCCAAGCCGAGACGGTCACGATCACACAGGGTGCTGCACAGTTGATCGAAGCCCGCGAGGTATCGATCTCCCAGGGCGCAGCCCTCGGCGTCGACAGCGATCACACCGTTCTCGAGGGCAGTGCAGCGTTCGTGGTCAACGCGGACACGGCGGAGGTCAACGCGTCGATCGCAGGTTTCGTCGTCTCAGACATCGTCAAGGCGAAGGGCAGCACGATCGGTGTTCTCTTCGCAGGGACCATAGAAGGTGAGCCGAACGTCAAAGTCGATGCTCGTACGGCTGCAGCGGTGGGAGCCGCTGCCGCGGTCACCTACTTCATCCTGAAGCGACTCTTCTCCCGGTCCTGACACAGGACCCAGCGGGGTCACCCCATCCTAGGACACGGCCTCAGATGACTGTTCTTGAGGAGACCACAGGAGCACCGTCACGAGCCCTGCCACGAACGCCACCAGTGACACGATCCACACGCCGGTGTAGTCACCGGTCACATCCACCATCCACCCGAACAACGGTGGCCCTGCTCCGAGTCCGATCAGGAATCCGAAGAGAACGACTCCCGATGCCCGCCCGGCGGCAGACGGGCCTGCGAACACGATCAGACCGAGCATCCCGACGGAGTTCCACGATGACGGGCCGATCCCTGTGAGCACCGCGGCGACCCAGACCAGCCACCACCACTCCGACGACGACATGATGAGCGCAGCCGACCCGGCGATGGCGAGAAGCGCTATGACGATCAGTGAAAGCCGGTAAGCGTGTCGACGTTCGGCGTAGTGGGCCCACGCGATCCGTGCAGGCATCGCCGTGATGCCGACGACGGCGACCACCGCTCCCCCGACCACGACCGACTGCCCGAGCCTCTCCGTCGTGAACAATGCATAGAGCACCGTCACCGAGCCTCCGAAGCCGAGCAGGAACCCGTACGCCGTGATCCACCAGATATCGGAGGGAAGACGACTCGAGTCGCGGACCCACGCAACACCGTCGTTCGCCGTCGAGCGCGGGAGGAAGATCCATGCCACCGCCGCCAACCCGACGGCGAAGGCGGCGAACAGCATGTAGGCACTCCAACGGCCCCACATGAGGGCCATTGCGGGAACGATCGCGCCACCTACGAACACGAAGGCCTGGACACCGGACTGCTTGATGCCTGTGACGATCCCTTGGGAACCGGAAGGCAGATCCTCGGCGATCAGCTTGTTCGTGGCCGGGTTCGCGTTCGATTGTGCGACTGCCCCGATCGTCGATGCCACCAGGAGGACGAGCAGCGATGAGGCGACACCGAGGAGGACGAACGCGGTGGCAGACGCAAGTGCGACCACGATCAGGGAGCTTCTTCCACCGATCCGATCGGTCAACCGCCCGACGAACGGCGACAGGACTGCAGCCCCGACTGTGTTGACAGCGAACGCCAGGCCGAGTTGCGCTCTCGAGATCCCGAGGTCCTCGATGAAGACGACTGCGATGATCCCAAGCGACAGTGAAGCGAACGTTCCGACACCCATCGCAGAGAACAGGAGCCCGGTGAAAACGGCACGCTGTCTCGGGTCTCTGATCGTCACTGCACCAGTATCGCGGTTGAACGGTTCCCGTGTGGAATCCGCAGGGCATCACCGATTCGCCGGCACGTCGCTGTGACAGTCAGGCAAGGAAAGGCAGGTACTCCCCCGGCTGCGCCAGAAACCGGTCGGCGTGCACGACAGTGCTCGCCCCGAGGCTCTTGAACCGCATCTCGTCGATGTCGTCGATAGATCGGCCGTAGACAACGACTCGGGACTCCATAGCGGCGTCCCTCACGATCGCATCGGCACCGCGTTCCTCTGCACACACGACTGCGACCGCAACCGGCTTCGCCGTCGGCATGACGACGGTGCGGTACCCGGACGTCTCGGCATGGGCAACGAGGAATGGCCTGTCCTGTGCTGGACAGAACAGCCCGAGGAGAGGCCCTGTGGTGCTGTCCACCAGCCGTGCCATCGCCGCCGCCTTCGCGACCCCCCACCGCAGATGCGCTTCATGGGCCGCAGGGCCGAGCACCTGGGACGACCCCGGGGACAGCCCGTAGTGGTCCCACGGCGCGAGACGGCGGGCTCCCGTTCCCGCCGGCGGCTCGGGCGCACCGATCAGGCCGAGCGCACGATCGATCGGGCGCAGGGCCTCCCGGAACAGTTCGAGTGGAGTCGAGTGCTGCTCTGGGACCGGGGTGTCCTCGAGACTGCGGAGCAGCCCATCGAGAACGCTCGAACCCTCGACGACGGCGTCGGCGAGGATCTCGTCCATTGGAACACCACGCTCTGCAAGCACCGCCACGACGTACACCGGGTACGCCTCGACGAACGCATCTCTCAGATCCCTCGATTCGTCCTTCAGAGACTTCCTCCATGTTCCGACATTGAAACGATACCGCCTACCATCGAACGCATACGCACCACGCCGGAGGATCCACCAATGCGCAAGTATCTTTTCCTGACTGTCCTTCTGGCGCTCGCGCTTTCTGCGTGCCGTGTGGAGACGAACGTCCTGCTGTCCATCGAAGAGGACGGATCGGGTGCCGTCGGTTTCGAGATCGGGATGGACCAGGAGTTCCGCGATCTCATGGAGCAGTCGGGAGGGTCCATCGATGACCTCATCGGCGAGTTGCCCGACTTCGGAGGGGGCGACGTCACACCGATCACCCGTACCGATGGGGACATGGAGTACGTCGGGGCAACGACGACGATCGACGACATCTCGGCGTTCGACTTCTCGGGCAGCGGTGGTGAGTTCTTCTCCACCTTCTCCTACGAGTATGACAACAAGTCGGCTTCCCTCGCAGCAACGCTGAGCGCCGGCGACGCCGCAGGTGACACCGCGGACCTGCCCTTCGACATGTCGTCGCTCACCGGAGACCTGTTCTCTGCGAACGTCGTCGTCTCGATGCCCGGCACCGTCATCGAACACAACGCTGACAGGGTTCTCGGCGATGGTACGCTCGTCTGGGAGCTCCCGCTGTCGGGTTCCGTCGATATCTTCGCCAAGTCGACGTTTGGCGGCAGTTCGAACAGTTGGATCATCTGGGTTCTCCTCGGCGTCCTGCTCGTTGGCATCATCGCCGCCGTCACCGCAACGATCGTTTCACGCAAAGAGTCCCAGAAGGCTGTCGCCGCTGCAGCAGCGAGTGTGCCTGTTGACTCTGTACCCCCACCACCACCGGTCACCGGCGCGGAGGAACTCACCGTGCCCATCCACGACCTCCAAGACAGCGCGTCTTTGGCCACCGACATGGGGCCAGAGGAAGCATCCGACGACGTGAGCGACACCGCTCCCCCCGACGATGACGGTGATCAGCCAGAAACGACCTGAACGGCGATGAGGCCGTAAGGCCCCTCGACGACCCCGACGCCGGACAACCGGAACGCAGGGTCGGTGATCAGCACCTCGTAGGCAGCCGCAGAGGACAGGGCCTCTGTGATGCCTTGAGGTGTTGCCGCCATCGCAACCATCTCCCCGTGGATCGTGCCGGGTATGCCCTGGGCTGCGAGCGCTTCAGCGAGTCCACCGTCGAGGCTCAAGAGGCCGGACCGGTACACCTGATTGGCTCGAGCAACGGCAACGATGGCGAGGTCGGGAGACCATGCGAGCGGGTCCACCCCGGCAGTGATCCGGTGACGGTTGATGTCATCGAACACCGCTTGGGCAGCAGCCTGGGACGGCATGAGCGGATCGTCGGAGATGCCCGGGATCGGGATCGGGAGGGTTCCGGCAGCGAGCCGATCTCCAACTGCCTCGCGAACAGCGATCACCGAACTGAAGATCTGTTCACCGCTGATCGCCGACACGGTCCCTTGAACGATTCCCCCCGGTGACACGATCCAAGCACCAACGATCGACGAGTCGATGGATGCATCGACCGACTCGCGGGCACCGTCGGGCATCGGAACTGCCGAAACCAGTGTCGTCGTGAGCACGACGATCACCAACGCATAGGCACCGCCGACGACTGCGCCACCCACGCGGTTGAGCATCGTCGCTCCGGGAACGACCTTGAGCGCCGTCGCGATGACTCGCGAGAGGAGTGCTCCCCCCACGACGAGGGCGAGGAACATCACGACGCCACCGATGATGCGTCCTACCTCGTACGGCACGTTTGCCATCCCCGTGACGATGCTGCCCAGCACCGGAGAGAAGCGGAAGACGAGCACCGTCCCCACGACTAGGACACCGAGTTCGACGACCTCGCGTACGAGGCCGCGACGCCAACCACGCACGATGAGCACGGCGGCGAGCCCGAGGACGACCCAGTCGTAGATCTGCACGGTCAGATCGTGCTTGGTCCGTCGTGGTCGACCTCGTCGTGGGGCGGTTCGACGACGGGAACCTCACCGGTGCGAAGTAACCGTGAAGGTTCGGCCTCCTCGAACATCGCTTCGGAGGCCTCCTCCCAGGTCTGATCCAGAATCCGTGTTCGCCACCAGTGGCCGACGAGGATCTTGACGGTCGCAGTGAGCGGTACCGCAATGATGACTCCCCATACCCCGGCGAATGCACCTCCGAGAACGAGCGCACCGAGCGTGACCGCTGGATGCAGGCGCACGGTGGCCCTCAGCACGGTCGGCGATACGAAGTTGTTGTCGATCTGCTGGACCGCGATCGCAACGACCACCGCCCAGACAGCCGTAGGAACATCACCGGTGGAGATGGCGACGAGGACACCGAGTGTCCCGCCGATCCACGGACCGAGGAACGGAACGATGTTGAGCAGGCCACCGATCAAGCCGATAAGAAGCCAAAACTCGAGGCCGATGACGCGGTACCCGAGTGACAGCATGAGGCCGACGATCAGTGCCACGACGAGTTGGCCTCTGAGGAACCCGCCGAGTGCCGTGTTGAGCTGACGGCCGACATGGGCAGCCTCGGCCCTGCGGCGATTCGGGAAGATCGCGACCATTCGCTGCTGGACCGATGGAAGATCGATGAGGAGGTAGAACGCGAGCACGGGACCGAGCAGGAACACGAGGATGAACTCGAATATCCCTGCGGTGACCGAGCCGAGTTGGTCGAGGGCGAACGAGATCAACGTGTTGCGGTTCTGCGGGTCGTTGACGTAGGAAACGATCTCGTCGTAGTTCCAGACGGTCACGTTCTTGAAACCGACCGAGTCGAAGAAGTCGTGGATCTGGACCACTGAGTTGTCGTAGAGCTGCGGGAAGGTCTCCACGAAGCTCTGGGCCTGGCGAACGACGTCCGGGATGACGATCACCGCGAGGAGTGCAAGCGCAGAGAAGAA
>JAJRYI010000429.1 GCA_024275815.1 Actinomycetes bacterium
CTCCTGTGTGGCTGATCGACCGGCGAGGCTCATCGGACTCACACACAACGATGCGACGAGTCGCCATCGCCGGTATCGTCGGGTCGGTATCAGGATTCGAGGAGGATCGAACGCATGACGCAAGCAACGAGAACGTACACCACGTCGCACGGTGTCGCCCTCTTCACGCGATACTGGACGACCGACGACCCGAGGTACGACATCCTTCTCGTTCACGGCCTCGGGGAGCACTCAGGCAGATGGCGTCGTCCCGCCGAGTACTTCAACGGCCGCGGCGCGAACGTGTACTCGTACGACCTGCGGGGCCACGGCAGGAGTGCCGGAGATCGGGTGGATGTCGAGTCCTTCGAAGATTTCTACCGTGACATCTCAGAGATGGCACTCGAGACCGTGAACAGGAGCGGCCGACCCTGGGTGCTGTACGGGCACTCCCTCGGTGGGCTTCAATGCGCCGGCTACCTCATCGAGGACAAGAGCCCTCATCCGAATCTCGCTGTGCTGTCTGCTCCTGCAATGGCGGCGACACGAGGGATCGACAACGTTCTGAAGGTGGCGGCATCTGTTCTGGGGACGATCACTCCCAAGGTGCGTGTGGCCTCGAGCATCACCGGCGAGCAACTGTCGCGGGACGCCTCGGTCGGGGAGGCCTACTTCGCCGATGAACTCGTCGAGACGAAGGCAACGACCAGATTCGGGAAAGCCGTCTTTTCGGAGCAAGCGAAGCTCGCGGACAGGCACGGGTCGATCACGATCCAGACACTCGTCATCCACGGTGCCGACGACGAACTCGTACAACCATCAGCAAGCGCGACCCTTGCAGCCTCCGACGCGGTGGAACGGAAGGTCTACCCGGGTCTCCGTCACGAGATGCACAACGAGCCCGAGGCAGACCAGGTCCTCGGAGACGTCGCCGACTGGATCGACCGCAAACTGTTCGGATAAGCACCTGTGAGCATCGATCGTTGCAGCGCAACGACGCGAAGCCTCATGTGAGTCCGTAGGCGGGCTTGACGACGTCGGCGATCAGAGCCTTACGCGTCGGCCAGTCGCCGAAACCTGCCTCGATCGCCGAGACCGTGATCGCTCCCAGGTCGGGCGTTGACAGATCGAACACTGCGGACGCCAACAGGTACTCGTCGGTGACGGACACATCGGACATCAAACGGTTGTCGGTGTTGATCGACACGTTGAACCCCGTCTCGTACAGCGATCCGAACGGATGAGACGCAGCGTCCTCATACGACGCGGTGTGGACGTTGGATGTGATGGCAACCTCTAACGGTATGCGGTGGTCTCGCACCCGACGGGCGAAAGCACCGAGCTCAGACATCGTGGAGCCATCGAAGTCCGTGTCGTCTGCGATGTGGACGCCGTGACCGATCCGCTGGGCACCGCACAGTGCCAGTGCGCGCCATATCGAGTCAGCACCGTCACCCTCTCCCGCATGCAAGGTCAAACCAAGGCCGTGCTCACGGGCCAAGAGACACGCCTCGAGATGGTCATCGGGCGGGAACCCAGCCTCCGGGCCTGCAAGGTCGAAGCCAACGAGGCCCTTCCCCACGAAAGGGATCGCTGCTCGTACGACGTCGACGGAATCGGTCTGATGCCGCAGAGCCGAGGCGATCATGTAGATCTCGATTCCAGTGTCGCGCGCTGCGCGTCCGAAACCGTCGAGCGTGGCCTCGATCACGTCCTCGCGGCGCATCCCGTTGCGCGTGCACAGACCGGGATCGAATCGGACTTCGGCGTACACGACGCCGTCACGGGAGAGGTCCTCGCCCGCTTCGTACGCGATCCGGGCGACGGCGTCGGGGGTCTGCATGACGGCGACCGTATGGACGAAGGCCTCGAGGTACCGCTCGAGGGATCCGGAGCGCCCCTGATAGAACCAGTCGTGCAGGGACGCCTCGTCGTGTGCAGGCAACCCCGTGTAGCCCTCCTCATCTGCGATCTCGAGAATGGTCGACACTCTCAACCCACCGTCGAGGTGTTCGTGGAGAACCGCCTTCGGCAACCGCTCGATGTCGTCGAAAGATGCGCTCATCAACTCCATCGCGAACCTCCGATCGTTTCCTACGCGACAATAGCGTCATGACGTACACCCTCATCGTGTTGGGCTCCGGCCAGGACGGAGGATCCCCGCAGGTCGGATCGCTCTCACACGGCACATCACAACGCACAGCCTCATCGATAGCGATCACCTCCGATGTCGCTGATCCGATCGTATTCGATGCCTCTCCCGACCTTCGCCTGCAGTACCGGCGTCTGTGCGAACACACGAGCGACGGTGTTGGACTCGACGGGGTGTTCATCACTCACGGCCACATGGGGCACTACGGGGGGCTCATACACTTCGGCAAAGAAGCCGCGGCCACGGATCTGCTCCCACTGTTCGCTCCTGCCTCGGTCCTGTCTTTCCTCAAGGCGAACGAGCCGTGGGCAACCCTGTTCTCCCGGGCCCACCTCGACCCGGTACCGATCGACGAAACAACCGCATCCATCGGCGACCTCACCATCGAGGCGATCACGGTCCCTCATCGCTCTGAGTTCACCGACACCGTTGCCTACTCCATTGCGTTGCGCGACGAGCCGTGGGTGCTGTATCTCCCGGACATCGACAGCTGGGGGGAATGGCCTCAAGCAGAAGAGACCATCTCCAGACACCGTATCTCGCTCCTCGACGCGACGTTCTCGAGCATCGATGAACTTCCCGGGAGAAACATCGCTGAGATCAGACACCCGCTCGTTCCCGACACGATCGAACGATTCGCCCATCTGACGACGGACCACACGATCGTGCTAACACACATCAACCACTCCAACCGTCTGGGTGCAGACGACGATCCCACCACGTCGATGGCGCGGGAGCACGGGTTCGTGATCGCGTACGACGGGTTGATCCTCGAACATGACTGAAGACACACTTGCCGGACGTTTCCTCGTCGCCACACCCCTCATCGATCTTCCGCCGTTCTCACGCTCGGTCGTCCTGCTCCTCGAGCACGACGAGACGGGTGCCATCGGACTCATCTTGAACCAGGACAGCGGACTCCCCGTCGCCGATCTCCTTCCCGATGTGGCGCCGCTCGTCAGCGAACCCGCCCATGTCTTCATCGGAGGCCCCGTCAGTACCGACACGGCCGTGGCGCTCGCACATGCACCCGGGGAGTCGTTTCTCCGGCCGTCGCCCCTTGCCACGATCGGTCTCGTGGATCCGACCGATCCACCCAACGACGTCAGGGCCCTGAGGATCTTCGCCGGGTACTCGGGTTGGGATCCCGGCCAACTCGAAGCGGAGATCGAAGAACAAGCGTGGTGGCCGACGCTGGCCGATGCTCGTGCCATCTTCGCCGACACCGGCAACCTTTGGCGAGAGACCGTCAAACGGGCTCCCGGACGAGTCCCACTCTTCGGCACCTTCCCCGACGATCCTTCCACGAACTGACCCCCTCTATGCTCTCTCTGTGTCTGCCACCACACCGAGACTTCGACGAACCCTCCACACCGCACCACCCGGAATCCACAAGGAGCGGATGCTGTGGGACCAAGGAGCAGAGATCGTCGCCGGATTCGACGAGGTTGGAAAGGGTGCCTGGGCGGGTCCGCTCACGGTCGGGGCGGTCATCGTCCCGATGGATCGCAGGATCTACAAGGTCCGTGACTCCAAGCTGTTGACCGAGCGGGAACGCGAGGGGATGGTCGATCGGATCAAGGAGTGGTCGATCGGCTGGTCCGTCGGCCACGCGTCACCCCGTGAGTGCGACGAGCTCGGCATGTCGGATGCTCAGAG
>JAJRYI010000035.1 GCA_024275815.1 Actinomycetes bacterium
ACATGACGAAGAGATATCCGTCTTCGTCGATGTACCCGGCGTCGGCGGTCTCGTAGTAGCCGGGGAAGGCCGACAGGTAGGTGTCGACGAAGCGATCCTCGGCGTTCCACAGGTTCGGGAGGGCCGAAGGCGGCATCGGCATCCGCGCGCAGATCGCGCCGATCTCGCCTGTCGGTAGTTCGTCTCCGTTGGGTCCCATGACGGCGACGTCCCATCCGGGTGCGGGACGTCCCGGAGAACCCGGGACGATCCGTGATCGTTCGATGCCGAGACAGGTCGCAGCGATCGCCCAACCCGTCTCTGTCTGCCACCAGTGGTCGATCACAGGAACACCGAGTTGGCTCTTCGACCATGCAAGGGTGTCGGGGTCGCATCGCTCGCCTGCAAGGAACAGGGCGCGGAACTTGCTCAGGTCGTACTCAGCGAGGAACGAACCGTCGGGGTCTTGCTGTCGTATCGCACGGATCGCCGTTGGGGCCGTGAACATGGACACGACGCCGTGGTCTGCAATGACTCTCCAGAACGCACCCGCGTCGGGGGTACCGACCGGCTTGCCTTCATAGAGCACCGTCGTTGCGCCGTGGAGAAGGGGTGCGTAGACGATGTAGGAGTGCCCGACGACCCATCCGACGTCCGATGCCGCCCAGTAGACCTCACCGGGGTCGACGTCGTAGATGTTCTTCATCGTCCACTTGAGCGCAACAGCGTGGCCGCCGTTGTCCCTGATGATGCCTTTCGGCTGGCCTGTCGTCCCCGAGGTGTAGAGGATGTACAGCGGGTCGGTCGCTGCAACGGGGACACAGGGATGCGGTTCGGCAGCCTGCATCTCACCGACCCAATCGAGATCCCTCCCCTCGATCATCGTTGCAGTGGCACGGTCCCGCTGGAAGATGATCGTGTGGTCGGGCTTGTGCTCGGCGGTGTCGATGGCCTTGTCGAGGAGTGGCTTGTACTCGATGACGCGGTTCACCTCGATGCCACAGGACGCCGACACGACCACCTTGGGTCCACAGTCGTCGATGCGAACGGCGAGTTCCTTCGAGGCGAACCCGCCGAAGACCACCGAGTGGACGGCTCCGAGACGAGCACATGCCAGCATCGCGATGGCTGCCTGGGGGATCATCGGCATGTAGATGACCACACGGTCTCCGCGCCCGACGCCGCGGCCAGCGAGTACCCCGGCAAAGCGTGCGACGCGGTCGCGCAGTTCGCTGTAGGTGAACGTCTCGACCGTATCGGTCACGGCGCTGTCGTAGATGAGGGCAAGTTGATCGCCCCGTCCTCCATCGGCGTGGCGATCGAGCGCGTTGTAGCACGTGTTCAACTCTCCGCCGACGAACCACCGCGCTACAGGCTGTGCATCGCGATCGAGCACGGTGTCCCACGGTCTCGTCCAGTCGATGTCGCGGGCGGCTTCGGCCCAGAACCCCTCAGGATCTTCGAGTGATCGTGCGTATACGGCGTCGTACGTTGAGTCCATCATGGGCTCAACTTAGCTCATCAGGCCTGTGGTCTGCAGGGATCCGGCCGTCCCCCGATGCAGTACCGTACGCGTCCTGCGTCAGTCCGAGGAGGAGCAACAACGATGGCCGAGACACCGATCGCATCTGATGGGAGCGGACTCCGATTCATCGTGATCGCCGACTCGCACATACGGCCCCCGGACCAGGAGGTCGACGCCTATCCGTCCAACGCGCTCATGGTGGAACGCAACGAGTTCATCGTCGACCTGTGCAACCAGATCGATGCAGCGTTCGTCGTCCATCTCGGAGACATCGTGCATCCGCTGCCGGTCGAGGACACACATGGTGAAGCGATCGGCCTTGCACACGATGTGTATGGAGCGTTGCGTCACCCGATCTACTTCGTTCCCGGCAACCACGACGTGGGGGACAAGCCGAACGCGTTCGTCGCGGTACCTGCAGTCGACGAGGCCAACTACCCGGTGTACGAGGAGGCCTGGGGGCCGTCGTTCTACTCGTTCGACGTCGGAGAGTGCCACTTCGTCGTCCTCGACGCACAACTCCTGAACTCGGGACTCGAACGGGAAGATCGACAACGGGTATGGGCGGAGTCCGACTTCGAGGAAGCCTCGTCGAGCGGCCGGCGGATCTTCGTGTTCACGCACTATCCGCCGTTCGTACGGGACCGCCACGAGAACGAGCACTACGACAACCTCGGAGAACCCGCAAGGTCGTGGTTGCTCGATCTCGTCGAGCGCAACGGTGTCGAAGCCCTCTTCTCCGGCCATGTGCATACGTTCCTGTACAACCGCTACGGAGAGACCGACATGTACGTTGTGCCGTCTACGGGGTTCGTGCGTCCCGACTACTCCGAACTGGCATCGGTGCCACCGGCAGCCGAGAACGGGAGAGACGATCCGCCGAAGCTCGGCATCTTCATCGTCGACGTCACCGGGGAGGGCCACGACACCCAGCCGCTTCGGTCGTACGGATCGGTGGGCACAGATACAGCACTGCCGATGTCGCTCGATGCTGCCCTGGATCCGAACTGGGAGAGTCCACTCGGGGTGACGATGAGGCACTCGTGGATGGCCGTCGCCGAGTTCCCGACCGCCGGTCTCGATGAGTTCACGCGCAAGAGCATTCGCAACGACGCCCCGCTTCTCGGCCTGTGGGAGGCAAGGATCCGCCATCTGCGCATCCCCTTGAGCGACCTATCGGGCGCGTCGGGTATCAAGCGGATGGTCGACCTGTATGGGCGTTCGATGCGCTTCTCGGTGTTCTCCACCGGTGTTCCCGATGCTCGGACCATCGAGGTCGTGCACGACGCCGCGGACGTGCTCGAGCGGTGGGAGGTCGTCGCACCGCCCGAGCAGTTCGGCTCCGTGATCGGAGCGTTGCACGAGGCCCGGGTCGGGGACGTCCAGATGGCGATCTCTCCGATCGTGCCGATCGGAGGGTCGGATGTCTCCGTGCATCACTTCGTCTCTGCAGGGTTCTCTCCGGGCGACCGTGCGCACGTCGAGGAGGTTCTCCGACTCGACGAGAGCCGGATCTTCGACGAGATCGTGTTCCGTATCCCGTACTCTGCCGGTGTAGATGCCGGCATCGGCGAGGCGTTGGCTCTCGTCCAGGCGAGCCGGCGGCGGGTGGTGGTTCTCGTCGAACTGCCGAGAGGATCCGAGAGTGTCGTCTTCGACGATGACGACGCGGTGGCCCACCGTGTCGAGGAGGCAGCGCGAGCAGCGGTGGCCAATCCACACGCCGCCGTGTTCCTCGATGGGTTCATCGACCACGACCGTGGCTACTACCCGAGACACGGTCTCATCGACCGGGCCTTCAACCCGCGCAAGGCCCTCTATCGAGTGATCGACGTTGCGACAGAGTCCACGGTTCACAGCTGACAGTTCGCAGCCGCAGCACGTGTGGAGCATGTATCGCTACCGACGGCGACGCCGAAGGGGCCGATACGGTGTAGCTGCTGTAGATTCGAACCGTGGCATCCCCGTCCGTCCTCCATCGTGTTCGACGTTCCGTGTCCAACCTGCGGTCCGATTGGGTCGAGATCGGTGGACTCGGCCGTCTCGCGGTCGTTGGAGTCCTCCTGGCTCTCGGTGTGATCATCATCCTGGGCTTCTCCATCACGCGATCGGCCCGGGGTCACCTCCTCGACGCCAGGGCCGAGATGGTCATCGCCGTCATCGATGAGCTCCCACCGTTCCCACCGGAGGGCAAGGACGCACCTGCACAGTACGTGCAGTTCGACATCGCTGTTCGGGTATCGGTCCTCGGCGGTGAGACGGTTCGGGTCAAAGTGTGGGCTCCCGATGGCACGCTCGTGTACTCCGACGCCGATGAGCTCGTGGGGAGGCGCTTCGAGCTCCCTGCCCATGCTGCGGCTGCTTTCGAAGGGCTCACCGGGCGCCATGTGCCGGACCTGACGGATCCGGCACACGCGTGCGACCGTGCCCACGGCGAGTTGATCGAGCTCAATGCGCCGATCACGGTCGTTGATGGCGTTCCGCGCTAGATTGCAGAGG
>JAJRYI010000430.1 GCA_024275815.1 Actinomycetes bacterium
CCGTCATCGCGAACTTCTTCGAGAACGTGTAGAGGATGACCGAGCGTTCTGCCATCCCTGGCTGTGAGACGAACGAGATGCTCTTCCCCGAGTACCGCATGGCGAAGTACGCCTCGTCCACGAGTACGTACAGGTCGTGAGTACGAACCAGTTCGGCAAGTCTCTCATGGTCCTGCAACGAGCACTCGGCGCCGGTTGGGTTCTGGAGGTCGTTGAGCACGAGGAGTTTCGTACGATCGGTGATGCCCGCCTCGATGGAGCCGAAGTCGATCTCGAAGTTGTTCTCACCCTCGATGTACCCGTACGGGATGGCGACTCCTTCGTTGAACTCGATCTGAGATTCGTAGATGGGGTACCCCGGGTTCGGGTACAGCACCTCGTCGCCGGGGTTGAGGAGCGTCATGAAGAACTTGCCGATCGTCGGTTTCCCTCCGGGTTGGACGACAACGTTGTCCATCGTGTAGTCGACGCCACGAGAAGCAGACACGTCGGCGGCAAGGGCCTCACGGAGTTGCGGAATACCGGCGTTGGGTGCGTACCCGGTCTTGCCATCCTTCAAGGCGCGCCAGGCACCATCGACGACCGTAGAGGGTGTCGGAATGTCGATGTCTCCGAGATGGAAAGGAAACACGTCGTTGCCCTTCGCAGCGAACACGGCCGCCTCTCCCGACACGGCGAACGCCGTCTCCGTACCCAACCGGGCGATTCGATCTGCGATCTGCATGCTGGTCTCCCTCATTCGGCGCGTTGGGGCATCCACGCGGTGATCGATTGTACGCAGACATCGCGCACCGTCGGGAGAGGGGGGTACGCTTGAGGCATGACCGACCCATTCCTCGATGCGGCCCTCCAAGAAGCCCGCATCGGACTCGACGAGGGCGGCATCCCGATCGGGTCTGTGCTCGTCCACGACGGCGAGATCATCGGACGTGGCCACAACCGGCGGGTGCAGAACGCAAGCGCCATCCTCCACGGCGAGATGGACGCACTCGAGAACGCCGGGCGCCTCCCGGCGTGGCGGTACCGCGAGGCGGTCATCTACACGACACTCTCACCGTGTTCGATGTGTACGGGTGCCATCCTGCTCTACGGCATCCCGAAGGTCGTGGTCGGTGAGAACACGACCTTCATGGGTTCAGAGGAGCTGCTGCGCTCCAACGGCATCGAGGTCGTCGACGTCAACGATCAGCGCTGTATCGACCTCATGACCCGGTTCATCGCATCCAACCCCGACCTATGGGACGAGGACATCGGCGTCTGAGTCCACCTCGCTCCTCAAGGACACGCAGTGGGCCACCGATGGGAGTGCATGAGTATCGAGTTCCTCCTTGGATACGCCATGGGTGAAAAGTCCGCCGCGAACAGCGCGCTGCGTGCTGCTGCCATCCCATCGATCTCGGGTGCGCCGGTCAACGATGTCGAAGATCTCTCCGAACGAATCGACCGGCTCGTGCTGCTGTGTGCTGCCATGTGGTCGATCCTCGAAGATGGCGGTGCCACCGAAGAGCAGCTCATCGCACGGGTTCGCGAGATCGATGCTGCAGACGACGTCATCGACGGCCAGATCACCGCGAAACCCACACCCTGTAGGAACTGTGGGACACTCGTCGCTCCCGGTCTCGCCGCGTGCCAGTACTGCGGCGAGCCGGTCTACGACGGTGAGCCCGTCGGTCCGTTCGACACGATCTGAGGCACGATCCGACGAAGTGCGCAGACTCCCCCGCTCCCC
>JAJRYI010000431.1 GCA_024275815.1 Actinomycetes bacterium
CGAGCAGGTGAACCGGGTCGTCGAGACCCCGATAACCCACGACGACATCGTCGGCGTCTTCGCCGGGCTTCGGCCACTCGTCACAGGCAACGCCGAGTCGACTGCGAAGCTCTCGCGCGAACACAGCATCACTGAGCCCGAGCCCGGGCTGATCACGATCGCCGGAGGGAAGTTCACCACGTATCGGGTGATGGCTCAAGACACGGTCGACCGGGCCTGTGAGGCCGTCGGCATCCATGTTCCCCCGACGCGCACACACCAGATACCTCTGGTTGGAGCCGTCGGGTACCGGGCATTGCGCAAGGACAAGGAGACGCTTGCTTCACGGTACGGTCTGTCCGTCAAACAGATAGAGCGCCTCCTGCGGCGGTACGGATCCGAGACGATCGACGTGCTCGACATGACCGTCGATCATCCACCGCTCAAGAAGCAGGTTCCATCGGGTCGGTACCTCGAAGCAGAGATCAGGTTCGCCGTCGAACACGAAGCCGCGCTCCACCTCGACGACGTCCTCACCCGCCGTACCCGCTTGTCCATCGAGTCCCTCGACCGGGGCGTCGACGCTGCACCGGTCGTCGCCGACATCATGGCCGACGTGCTCGAATGGGACGACGTGACGATCAAGAGAGAACTCGAGCACTATGAGGCGAGGGTCGCTGCCGAGCGAGAGTCGCAGAAGATGCCCGATGACCTCACTGCCGACGCTGCACGGCACGGTGCACCCGACGTGCGGACACTCGGGGACTAACCCTTCGCTTCCTTGGCTTCGGTCCGATTGCGGAAGTTGTCGTAGATCTCTCCGCGCTTTCGCCGTTCGTAGTCGTAGATGACCCAGGTCTTTGCAAGATGATCGTGCCAGGCCTGGCGTTCATCATCGATGATCACCCAGAAGTACCCCGCCCACATAAAGAACATCGAGAGCCCGTACCCGAGGAGGCGCAATACCGACCGTCCGACCGTCGGGGGAAGGCCGTCGCATCCGACGACCTTGAGTCCCATGACCCACTTGCCGATCGTTCTCCCTGCCAAGGCCCACAACACCACGAAGTAGGTGCCGATGATGAAGGGGATCGAGACGGTGTAGATCGTGGCGATGTCGATACCTGGTTCGATCCCCATCGTCGCGATCAAGTTGTCGGCAACGACGGCGAGCCACCCGGTCAGGGCAAGCAGTCCGGTGACGACGACCATGTCGAGAAAGTACGCGATCAGGCGCGTGACGAACCCGGCGGACCGGCCCTGGAGCACGTGATACTCGGTGTTCTTGCTCATTCGTTCTCGAAGACCGGTTTCGGGGGCAACGCCGCGATCTCCCGGCCGAAGATCCTTCGGAAGATGCCCTCGGTAAGACCATCGGCTGCCGCACCCGTCTCGCGAACCTCCTGGACGGCACCTCCAGCGAACCCGAGGGTCTGTTCTCTGATGAGCTCCCCGACCTCCTCGGACTCACTCAGGTACCCGACGATCCCGTCCACGGACTGCGTGAAGACCTCGGTTGCGAGAATTCTCCCGCGTGCATACTCGGCGGTGCCGACCGACGACAACCTCTCGATCTCCGCTGCGAGGGCCTCGCGAGTTGGCTGGGTGAGGCCGCTGAGGAACGGAACAAGGCCCGTCGCTTCGGCCACGTAGGCACCGGTGTCGATCACGACTTCAGCGATCTTGACGATCGGGAACACCATCGCCGCGACGTTCGTTGAGGCTCTCGAGACCAGATCGGGAGCCTCATAGACCGCTCCGAGAAACGCCATGACTCCGGGACTCGTCGCATACGGTCCCGCGCTCCCAGGTGCCGCATCGACCTCGGCCGAGTCGAGTTCGGCGGCCAGTTGCTTCAGGCGATCGATCCCCTCACCGATCCCCCCGGCGACCAGCCGGATGACCGTCTCACGAAGATCCACCTCGATGGGTCGCTCTTGGAGATGCGCGTCGGGCCCAGGCTGGTCGGTCATGGTGCAACGATACCCGCGACGCAGCATGTGTCTCGCACAACGAGGGCAGTCACGCTCAGATGCTCTCTATACTCGCTTGGGCCGTAGCCAGTCGGTTTCTGTACACTGCGGGGCGCCCTGCCCCCATCGTCCAGAGGCCTAGGACTCCGCCCTTTCAAGGCGGCAACGGGGATTCGAATTCCCCTGGGGGCACGCACGGGGGCGTGGTGAAGTCTGGAGTTCACGCCGGCCTGTC
>JAJRYI010000432.1 GCA_024275815.1 Actinomycetes bacterium
CGGGTTTGCGGTACTCGGAGATGATACGAAGCGACTCCTCGCAGGCGAAGACGACCTCGACGGCGCGCACGATGATGCTCTTGAACGGGTTCGATTCACCCGGGACGAGGCCGACCGACTCGGCCGCAGCCCGGGCCATCGGCGTCAACTTGTCCGCGTTGAGAGCGAACCGTGCCATGGGTCCGACGTAGTAGCGTCCCCGATCCTTGATCCTTGCATGGAGGGCGTTGGACCACTCGACGTGGGACTCTTCGAAGTGATCCCTCCACTGTGATGGTTCGATGTCGAGTCCCTCGCTCGAGACGATCCTCCCGTCGGTGACGGCGTACTCGTCCGGGTGTGAGAGTGCAACGAACTCGTACTCCATCGTGAAGTCGGGGAAGTCGAATCCGGCGACGACCGCCACCATCTCCACGGCGGTCTCGAGCGCCCACTCCAACTCCGCGACGAGGGTGTCGAGTTCCCGCCGGCTCGGTGCCCGGAAGAACCCCCCGACACGCATGTTGATCGGATGGATCTCCCGCCCACCAACGACGGTCATGATCTGGTTGCCGAGCTTCTTGAGGCGCAAGGCGTTCGTGACGAGATCAGAGAAGTCCGTCGCCATCTCGATCGCACTCGGATATCCGAGGAAGTCGGGGGCGTGCAACATGTAGATGTGCAGGGTGTGGCTCTCGATCCACTCCCCGACGTAGAGCAGGCGTCGCAGGGCGCGGGTCTGGTCGGGAACGACGGCCGACGCCGCATCCTCCATCGCGTTGACCGCACTCGTCTGATACGCGACCGGGCAGATGCCACAGATACGCGAGGTGATGTCGGGGGCTTAGTCGAACCGCCGACCTCGAAGCAGGGCCTCGTAGAAGCGTGGCGGCTCGAAGATGTTGAACTGGACCTCCTCGACACGGTCCCCGTCGAGTTTCAGGTACATCGCACCCTCGCCCTCGACGCGGGCCAGGTAGTCGACGGCGATCTCTCGTGATTCACCCGGCGTACTGGATTCACCCGGCATAGCGGTCACTCGCTTCCTTGAACTCGGGGGCGTAGGCGTTGAACGTACGCAGCGCACGCACGAGCTGTTCGTCGTCGATACCGAGGCCGTGCCAGGTGTCACGCAGCGACTCGATGTTGGGGCTGTCCGACGGCCAGAAACACCCGTAGCACCCGCGGTTGTACGCAGGGCACAGCGCGCCACAGCCCGATTGGGTGATCGGCCCCATGCACGGGGTGCCGTGAGAGACCATGATGCATGGGGTTCCCCGCAGCTTGCACTCCACGCACACGGAGTGGGTCGGGGTGTTGGGTTTCCGTCCCGAAAGGAACGCATCGATCACCTCGATGAGTTGTTGTTTCGAGATCGGGCAGCCCCGCAGCTCGAAGTCGACCTCGACGTGATCCGCGATCGGTGTCGACGTGGCGAGTGTGTCGATGAACGACGGCTCCGCGTAGACGATCGAGATGAAATCGTCGACGTTCGCCCAGTTCTTCAGAGACTGGACTCCGCCTGCCGTTGCACATGCCCCGATGGTGATCAACGTGCGCGACATCGCCCGGACCTCGAGGATCCGCTCGGCATCGTGTGGCGTCGTGACGGACCCCTCGACGATCGACAGGTCGTACGGGCCGGGAGACTCGGCGCGGGTCGCCTCGGGGAAGTAGGCGATGTTGATGGCACCGGCGATCGTGAGCAACTCGTCTTCGCAGTCGAGGAGCGTCAGCTGGCATCCATCGCACGATGCGAACTTCCACACGGCGAGCGTCGGTCTGGAGTCGGGTGCGGCGGTCATTGAGCACCGATCCCGAGCCGGTAGGCCACGTGGGAGTACGGGAACACGGGGCCGTCGGTGCATACGAAGTCGGACCCGAACTGGCAGTGACCGCACAGGCCGACGCCGCACTTCATGTTGCGCTCCAGTGAGACGTAGATGTTCTCCGGTGCCATCCCGCGATCTTCGAGCGTTCTCGCCACGACCCGCATCATCATCTCCGGGCCGCAGATGACGGCCACCGTCTCGTCGGTGACGTAGCGGATGCGCTGCACGAGCGGGGTCACGACCCCAACGTCACCACGCCAGGTGGGACCGCCGCGGTCGACCGTGACCTGGACGTCGATGGCGGCTCCATGGCGCCAGCCGTCGAGTTCATCGCGATACAACAGCTCGGATGGGGAACGGGAACCGTAGACGAGTCCGACGCTGAAGTACTCGTGTCGATGCGCCACTGCTCTTCGGATCAGGGGTCGCACGGGGGCGAGCCCGATGCCACCTGCGATGACGAGCAGATCCCTGTTCCGTGCATCGGGCCAACCGGTGCCGTACGGCCCGCGGACACCAACGGTGTCGCCCGGCTCGAGGGCACAGATCGTGTTCGTGACGGCGCCAACCGCCCGCACGGTGTGGACGAGAGACCCGGGACGGTCGGGGTCCCCCGAGATCGAGAGTGGAACCTCCCCAACACCGAACACGTATACCATCGTGAACTGGCCGGGGGTAAAGACGATCGGAGGGCCGTCGTCGGCTGCGGTGAGCTCCAGCGTCACCGTGTCGGACGTCTCAACGTTCTTGCCTGTGACCTGAAAGGGTCGAGGCAACATCGGATCCTGAGGCGCAGACGTTCGGGGAGCGAATGCGGTCGAGATGTCGTCAGCCTTTCCCGTACAGGTCGAGAAGTTGGACGCGTGCCTGATGGAGTCGCTTGGATGCCTGCGTTGCGATGATCTCCCACATCAGCCGATCGAGTTCGGGATCACTTGCACAGGTCTCGCGCATCTCGGCAGCGTTGAACGCTGCAAGGCGCACCGGGGTCATCGCTCGCGCCGTCCACATCCAGCGGTGTGGTTCGATGCGCCAGCTCAAACCGAGGAGCTCACCTGTACCGAGCGTCTGGACCGTTGCAGGGGGAAGGGCCGGTCTCGTCATCTCGAGGGCCATGATGCCGTTCGTGACGATGAAGAACTCATCCGCCTCGTCGTTCTCACGGAACAAGCGATCATCGTACGCAAGGTCCCGCTCGGTCGAGAGTTCCTGGAACATCTCGAAATGTTCGTCGTCGAGTCTCGCGAGAAGGTCGCTCGTTGCTCGGAGGTCTTCGAGGTTCATATCACCACCGCCTTACGGTCGTCGTTGAGTTGTCGAATCTCTTGTGTGATGTCGATGCCTACGGGGCACCATGTGATGCATCGCCCGCAACCTACACATCCTGACGAATCGAACTGGTCATGCCAGTACGCCAGTTTGTGTGTGATCCACTGACGGTATCGCGAACCGGGGCTCGAACGGACGGGGTGCCCGTGGAGGTTGGTGAAGTCCAGACTGAAGCACGAGTCCCAGGTGCTCTGCCTCGATGCAGTGCCATCGAGATCGGTGATGTCTGACACGGTGGAGCAGAAACACGTCGGGCACACCAGCGTGCAGTTCGTGCAACTCAAGCAGCGCTGAGCGATCGTGTCCCAGATCGGGTGCTCGAGGTTGTCCATGAGGAGGCGGTACGTGTCGACGTCTGGCATCGCGTGCTCGATCGAGCGAACCGTCTCGGCAAGGATCGACGCGACCTCTTCGCTGTCTGAGGGCGTGGCATCTCTGCCCTCGAGACGGTCGAGCACGGCGGCACCGGCCTCCGTGCCTGACTCCACCATGAACTCGTGGCGGTCGTCGTCGATGATCTCGGTGACGACGAGGTCGTACCCGGTGCGACACTGCGGGCCCGTGTCCATCGATGTGCAGAAACACGTCGATCCCGAAACTGCACAGTTGACTGCAACGGTGAACGACCGTGATCTGAGTGATTCATAACGGGGGTCGGAGAAGGATGAGCCGAGCAGGACCCGGTCCTGGATCTCCAACGCTGCAAGCTCGCACGAGCGCACACCGATGAACGCATAGGCGGTCTCATCGAGGGGTTCCTGGTGAAACTCCATGCCCGTGGCTGCACTCGTGATCGTCAGCAGTGTCTGGTTCGCTGGTGAGAGGAAGGCCCGAAGAGACCGTGGTCC
>JAJRYI010000433.1 GCA_024275815.1 Actinomycetes bacterium
CGGGCACGAACAGCGATCGACAAGGCGGACAGGGCCCGCGTGTTCATCCTTGGGATCGTCTGGATCGGGATTCCACTCATCATCTTCCCTATCGCCCAACAGTGGATCGACTCGTCGGTCGCCGGGATGCTGAACGGCGCCGTCCCTCTGACCTCGGCCCTGTGGGCGACGCTCCTCTTGCGACGACTCCCGGGGTGGCGCCAACTCCTCGGCATCGGGATCGGATTCCTCGGCATCCTCGCAATCTCCGCTCCCGAGGTCGTGAACTCGTCGGCAACGGCGCTCGGGACGTTCCTCGTCCTCGTCGCGATCGTCCTGTACGGCCTGTCGACGAACATCGCCGTCCCCCTCCAGCAGAAGTACGGCGCCCTGCCCGTCCTGTTCAACGCCCAACTCGCCGCACTCGTGCTCGTCGTTCCGTTCGGCCTCAGCCAGATCCCCGGGTCGACGTGGGCATGGCCGTCGGCACTCGCCATGATCCCCCTGGGGGCTCTCGGCACCGGACTGGCGTTCGTGTTGATGGCGACGCTCGTCGGGCGGGTCGGAGGGCCCCGGGGATCCATCGCGATCTACTTCGTTCCGATCGTCGCGATCATCCTCGGTGTCGTCGTACGCGGAGACACGCTCGAGCCGATCGCCATCGTCGGTGCGCTCCTGGTTCTCGTCGGTGCATGGATCGCGTCACGCAAGGAGTCGTGACGCGTCTGGCAAACCTCCAGAGTCGCGTAGGATCGGTACATGTACCTCTCACCGACGCCCGAATCGATGGCCGCACTACGGGCATACGACAGCAACGAACCGGTGTCCATGTTGACAATGGTCAGATACCGCGAGATCGCGGACTACTCGGAGTGTCCCGACCTCGCCCCCGACCTCCCCATCTCGGGCAAGCACGCCTACAGCCTCTACTCGAAGCACACCATCCCGCTTCTTGCCGCGGTCGGTGGCAGAGTCATCTTGTCGGCCAGGGGTGGGCCGTTCCTCATCGGACCACCAGAGGTACGTTGGGATCATGTCCTTGTCGTCGGGTACCCCACCATCCAAGCGTTCTTCGACCTGACGCAGAACCCCGAGTATCTCGCCGGTGCAGGGCATCGCACAGCGGCGCTAGCCGACTCACGACTTCTCCCGTTGACCTGAGTCCGCCGCGTCGACTCACCCTTTGTCGAGCACCTCGAGGACGCCACCGAGCCACTCGATCGATTCGATCGTGATCGGATCGACGACGAGTTGAACATGGTCTACACCGACCGCTGCGAACTCCGCGAGGTGCCGAGCGATATCGGCAAGATCGCCACCGATCGGGTGCGACGTCTCGCGGTTCGGGTTCCCCTCCGGCGCAGCGCTCCCACCCGGTGCCTGGATGAATACCGTGACCGACCGCTCGACCTCACCTGGATCGCGGCCAACCTCGACGCAGGCAGCATCAACCTTCTCGAGGATCTCACGTGCTCCCTCAGGGGTGTTCCCGTACCAGGCGTACCACCCGTTCCAGCGCTCGACGTACGGCATGGTCGACCGCAACACTCTCGGTCCCTCAGACCCGATCATGATCGGGGGCCGACCCTGACGAGCCCGTGGGACCAGCTCGCACTCACGCAACGTGTAGTACTCACCTTCGAAATCGATAGAGCCATCCCGAAGGAGTGTGCGAATGATCGTGAACGCTTCCTCGAACCGACTTGCTCTGTGGTCGAACGGGAACCCGAAGGCGTCGTACTCGGTCCGGTTCCAGCCTGCGCCGATGCCGAGAACGAAGCGGCCGTCGGAGATCTCATCGATCGTTGCCGCCTTCTTGGCGAGCATCGCCGGGTTGTGGAACGAGGTTGCAGCCACGAGCGGCCCGATCTCGATCCGGTTCGTGACCGCACCGATGGCAGCAAGCGTCGACCACGCTTCCCACGGCCCGGTCACCTCGCCGTCACGGCGATAGAGGAGGTGGTCCCCGAGCCAGAGTGAGTCGAATCCGACATCCTCAGCCGTGATCGCCATCTCCCTCAGTTCCGTCCAGGGGACGAACCTCTCCACCTCGGGAAGCTGCACACCAACACGAAGCTTGCGACCCACGATACGAACTCCTTTGCGAAGACTCGCCGTGGCTGGCGTGCCCCGGCAGACGGCTAGCGTCCAATCTAGACACTGCGTCCAGAGAGGGAGAATCCCGATGAACGAGCATCCGATCAGCAGGTTCCCGGTTCCA
>JAJRYI010000036.1 GCA_024275815.1 Actinomycetes bacterium
GAGACCTTCGGGATCGTCGGGATCCACCGTGACGAGGATCGTGCTGCCTGCAGAGAACTCCTTGAACAGCACCTTCTCTGAGAGAGGATCCTCGAGCAGACGCTGGATCGCCCTGCGCAAGGGACGCGCACCGAGTTGCGGATCGTACCCCTTCTTGGCGAGGAGTTCCTTCGCATCGTCGGTGAGCACGAGGTCGAGCGCCTGGCTCTCGAGCTGCTCACGCAGCCTCGACAACAACAGGTCGACGATCGTCTTGACCTCATCGACGGTGAGCTCGTGGAAGACGATGACCTCATCGATACGGTTGAGGAACTCGGGACGGAAATGCAACTTGAGTGCGTCCATCACCTTCTCACGCATCTTGTCGTAGTTCAGCTCGTTGCTGGCCTCGGCGAAGCCGATCTTCGTCTTGCGAAGGTCTGCAGTGCCGAGGTTCGACGTCATGATGATGACGGTGTTCTTGAAGTCGACCGTCCGACCCTGCGAGTCGGTGAGACGCCCATCTTCGAGGATCTGGAGCAGGATGTTGAAGACGTCCGGGTGGGCCTTTTCGATCTCATCGAAGAGCACCACGGAGAACGGCTTGCGTCGCACGGCCTCGGTGAGCTGGCCACCTTCGTCGTACCCGACGTACCCGGGGGGCGACCCGACGAGCCTGCTGACTGCATGCTTCTCCATGTACTCGGACATGTCGATCTGGATGAGTGCCGACTCGTCACCGAAGAGGAACTCCGTGAGCGTCTTGGCGGTCTCCGTCTTTCCGACGCCCGATGGGCCCAGGAAGATGAACGACCCTGCGGGACGCTTCGGATCCTTGAGTCCGGCACGGGTTCGGCGGATCGCCTTCGATACGGCCTTGATCCCGTCGCTCTGACCGATGATCCTCTTGTGGAGTTCAGCTTCCATGTTGAGGAGCTTTGCGGTCTCTTCCTCGGTGAGCCGATGAACGGGGATACCGGTCCACTGGGCGAGTACCTCGGCGATCTCTTCCTCGTCGATCGTGGCCGAGTAGGTTGGCCCCTCTTCGCGTGCGCGCTCCTCGGCGTCGGTGCGCTCGGTGATCAGTTCGCGTTCACGATCCCGAAGCTGTGCCGCACGCTCGTACTGCTGGGCGTGGACGGCCTCCCGCTTGTCCGAGCGGAGCTTTCCGATCTGATCGTCGATCTCTTTGACCTCGCTTGGGAGGTTCGAGCGGCGAAGCCGCATGCGGCTCCCCGCTTCGTCGATGAGGTCGATCGCCTTGTCGGGAAGAAACCTGTCTGCGATATAGCGGTCGGCGAGGTTCGCGGCGTTCACGAGGGCCTGCTCGGTGAACTCGACCTTATGATGCTCCTCGTAGGACTCGCGGAGCCCTTCGAGGATCTTGATGGTGTCTGCTACGGACGGTTCCTCGACCTGGATGGGTTGGAAACGGCGCTCGAGGGCAGAGTCCTTCTCGAGGTATTTGCGGTACTCCTCGAGGGTCGTGGCTCCGATCGTCTGGAGTTCACCACGTGCCAGCATCGGCTTGAGAATGCTCGCCGCATCGATCGCCCCTTCGGCGGCACCCGCTCCGACGAGTGTGTGGATCTCATCGATGAACAGAATGATGTCACCGCGGGTGCGGATCTCCTTGAGGACCTTCTTGAGACGCTCCTCGAAGTCACCTCTGTACCGTGACCCGGCGACGAGGGCACCGAGGTCGAGCGTGTAGATGTGCTTGTCGGTGAGCGTGTCTGGCACCGTTCCGTCGACGATCTTTTGGGCAAGGCCCTCGACGATCGCCGTCTTGCCGACACCGGGCTCGCCGATGAGGACCGGGTTGTTCTTCGTGCGACGGGACAAGACCTGCATGACGCGCTGGATCTCGTTCATCCGCCCGATGACCGGATCGAGTTCCTGCTCGCGGGCGAGCTGTGTCAGGTTGCGTCCGAACTGATCGAGGACTGTGGAACCCGTGGACCCGCTCTCCCCACGCGAACCGCTGGCACTACCTGGGTGTGAGCCGGATGACGATCCTTCCTCGCCCTGGACACCCGAGAGGAGCTGGATGACGGTCTGGCGGACCTTCGTCAGCTCGGCACCGAGCTTGACGAGTACCTGGGCTGCGACACCTTCCCCCTCACGGATGAGGCCGAGGAGGATGTGCTCGGTCCCGATGTAGTTGTGACCGAGTTGGAGGGCTTCACGCAGCGACAGCTCGAGGACCTTCTTGGCCCGCGGGGTGAACGGGATATGCCCGGACGGTGCTTGGGATCCCTGCCCGATGATCTCGACGACCTGGCTGCGTACGGACTCGAGGTTGATATCCATGCTTTCTAGGGCCCGTGCTGCGACGCCTTCGCCTTCGTGGATGAGGCCGAGGAGGATGTGCTCGGTCCCGATGTAGTTGTGGTTGAGAAGGCGCGCTTCTTCCTGGGCGAGTACGACGACCCTGCGGGCCCTATCTGTAAAACGCTCGAACAACGCTCTTCACCTCGTATACATATGTGGCGCCCCGAGAATCGGTGCGCCTCGCGGAGTATAGGTATCCGGACTCGATACGGAAGTGATACCCGGGACGCATGATGGGCGGTTTGGCCACCTCGTTGTGTGTGTTCAATACCGAGAACCCAGCGGCTAGCATCCGCATTCCCTGCAAACGGAGCCCCGGTGGATCGTCCGATCTTTCAAGAACTCGTTCCCATTCCAAGGGTATGGGAACGCATGGAACAGGTCGAGCACCGCCTCACCGAGGTGACCGTTGCCGACACCTCGTTCCTCACCAAGATCGCCCAGCACCTCCTCGCTGCCGGTGGCAAGCGGTACCGTCCGCTCCTTGCGCTCGTCGCTGCAGAACTCGGGCCCGATAGTGGAGACGGTCCCGTCGAAGCCGGTGTCGCCGTCGAACTCGTCCACCTTGGCTCCCTCTACCACGACGACGTCATCGATGAAGCAGACTCGCGTCGGGGAAAGACCAGCGTGAACGCGAACTGGACGAACACCGTTGCGATCCTCGCCGGCGACTTCCTCCTCGCACGTGCATCCGAGGTCGCTGCCCCGCTCGGTGAGGAAGCTGTGGCCTTGATCGCTCGCACCTACGCAACCCTGTGCGAAGGCCAGGTCTCAGAACTCGTCTACTCGCACGACCTCGCACACGGGCCCGCCGAGTACCACACGGTGATCGGTGGCAAGACGGCATCACTGATCAGGACATCTGCACGACTCGGAGCGATCACGGGGGGAGCCGATCGCAGCACCGTGGACGCCATCTCGGAGTGGGCATGGGAGATGGGCATGGTGTTCCAGATCACCGACGATGTCCTCGACCTGATCGCCGACGAGTCGTTCCTCGGCAAGCCTGCAGGAAGCGACATCGGTGAGGGCACGTTCACGTTGCCCGTTCTCCTCGCAGCTGAGGGGCCGGACGGGCCGACGATCAAGAGCCTCCTCGCCGACGGCAAGCCGTACGCACAGTCGACGATCGAGCAGGTCATCGATCTGACCGTCCGCGGGGGCTACATCGACGTCGTCCTCGACGAAGCGATCGAACGGGTGCGCGTCGCAGAGAAAGCCGCGCAGCGTATCCCCGACAACCCGCTGACGAGCGAACTGCACAACCTCGATCAGTACCTGCTCGACCGCGTGGCATCGGCCCGGAGGTAAACGCAGTGGCGCGGGGGGAGGGAACACTTCGATGAGACATCATGCAGGTCGCCTCGCGATCGCCGCGGTGGTGTTCGCCCTTGTCGCAGCTGCGTGCACACCGGCGAACAAAGCCGGAGATTCTCCACCGTCGACAGACGAAACGACGACCTCTCCAACCGCATCGACATCGTCGACCGTGCCCCCGCTGGACGACGAAGGGAACCTCCTCCCACCACAGAGAGGAGATGCTTCGGCCGTTGCCGAGACCGTCCTCGTTCCTATCGCCGGTTTCGAGCCTATCGAAGAGCCTCCCCAGCACGCGACCGATCTCGTCGCAGCCATGGAGACGTGGGTCCCTGATGAGTTCGTCCTCGGCACGGCAAGCGTGGTGTACGACAACGCGAACGGGGCACCGGTCGCCGCCGTCTCGGTGATCCCGTCACTGTCGCTACGGGGAGATCCCGACCTCGTCCCATCTCTCATCAGGGCACTGACAGCGATGCCGCCGGCAGACCCCATAGAGGAAGACATCTACACAGCGTTCGCTCTCGGTGGTTTCGAGATGAAACTGTGGTCCACAGGCGACGGGTTCGTCATCGTGTCCAGCCCCGACGACTCGGCATCGCTCTCCTACCTGATGGCACTCAAGGAGACGGACGGGCCGAACGACGTGTGGGCCGGCGGCACGTGCCTCTATCTCGAAGAGGACGAGAACCTCCCCTACGCGCCGTTCCCTCCCGACGTCGTCGTGCCGTGTGACGGTGCGCACAACGCCGAGGTCCTCATCGGGAACAAGATCGGGACC
>JAJRYI010000037.1 GCA_024275815.1 Actinomycetes bacterium
GAGTCCGAGTCCCAACTGAGCGCTCGCCGGAACCAGCAATGCGTAGCCAACGGCCGACACGATGAGACCCACCAGCACAGCACGCCGCTTTCCGATGCGATCCGTGATCGCAAATGTCATACTCTCGCCTGCAAGCTCCGAGGCTCCAATCAGGAACGCCGCGCCGCCGAGAGCGAGAACCGTCAACCCGAACGAGGCTTCGAGCCACGCCCCGAACACGACGACGATCATCTCGGAGGCGAGAGCGAAGAACCCGGCGACGAGCAGGAAACGTCGCGCTGAAGAGGTGAAGCGTTCTCTGGCTCCGTTGCCTACGGTGTTGTAGGTGTCGGCATCGATGAATCGGCGGATGACGATGAGCGCGAGGAGGCTGAGTACTCCAAAGACGATGAACGGTGTGCGCCAATCGGTCCTCGAAATCAGCCACCCGGTGGCCGGTGCTCCGACGAGGAGAGATCCGGCCCAGGTGAACTCGAACGTCGACAGATAGCGTGCCCGACGCTCATAGGGAACCCTTGCCGCAACATAGGACTGCGATGAAACGTCGAACACCGGTTTCGCGAGGCCCAGGAGAGCGAACCCGATCAAGGCGCCGATGTACGCCGATGTCAACGCGGTCACTACCGCTCCGGTGATGAAGAGAAGCAAACCGGTGACGATGAGTTTTCGCTGTCGCTCACCTGCACCCGCAAGCCGTCCAACCGCCGGCGTTGCAAGGCCCGAGAAGTGGCGCACGCTGACGAGCAGGGCAGCCTGTTCGAGGGGAACACCGAGACCACGGGCGATCACGGGAAGGAACGGATACACGAAGCGGTACGCCGTGTTCATCACCAACCGTTCGGCTGAGAGAAAAGCGAGCGAGGAGCGAACGCGGTGAGTCACCCGGTGATTCTACGGGTACGCGCGAACCCGACCCGTGCAGCGAGGTACACACGACATAGACATCGACCGGACTCGGGGAAGCGTTCAGGTCTCCATCGAGGGGTTCCACACCTCCCAGACCCTGCCGACGAGATCCGGACCGGGCTTCAACGTCGGCTCCCCCGGTTTCCACCCCGCAGGTGTCGCTTGCGCGCCTTTGCTCTTGCGAACCAGCTGGTACGCCTGGATCTGGCGGATCGTCTCATCGATGCGCCGGCCGACCGGAGGGGTGAGTACCTCCATCGCCTGGATGACGCCGTCGGGGTCGATGATGAACCGACCGCGTAGTTCAACGCCCTGGTTCTCGTCCCATACCCCGTAGGCACGCCCGATGTTGCCTGCCTGATCCGATGCCATGGCGAATGGGACTCCACCTTCGACCATCTTGGAGAGTTCGTGGTCGTTCCACATCTTGTGGACGAAGTGGCTATCGACGCTCACTGAGATGACCTCGACGCCGAGGTCCTGCAAGTCCTGATACCTGTCGGCGACCGCCGACACTTCGGTCGCTCAGACGAAGGTGAAGTCGCCCGGGTAGAAGCACAGGAGTACCCACTTGCCTGCGAACTCTGAGAGGCTCACCTCTGTGAAACCGCCCTTGTGATACGCCGGGGCGGAGAACTCCGGGGCTTTCTGTCCTGCGGTCGCCATCATCTCAGCCTCCTGCGGTGCTCTTTCAGATCCGAGTCGGTCCCGCCCATTCGTGGGCATGTCGTCACCGGCTGTGGCGGTCACCCGACCGCATCCGATCGCTACTTCAGCCATCGTCACCCTCTCGATCGACAACACGCCAACGATACGCGGTCACTCGACTTCGGCCAACTCGACGAACCGATCGTCGGCCTCTGTTGACCCCAGGTAGGCTTCGGAGCGCTCTTTCGGGGAGAGGTTGGGCGTGAACACACGATTCGGTGCCATCATCGTGGCGATCCTGCTGATCGCGTCGGCGTGCACGTCCGCAGACTCCGGTGAGCCCGCTCCGGCGATGACACCGCAGCTCTCGGCACAGCTTCGGGCTCGAGCGTTCATGCGGGCCTGTCAGGACGTCGCTTGCTCCGGTGCACCGATCCTCGCCCCCGACTCCACACCATCCTCGGTCAGAGAGGCGATCGTCGAACTGTTCACCGACGAGGTCGAGTACCTGAGCGACTCCCAACTCGAGGAGCGGTACCCCTCCTCCAACCGGTACTCGCAGTACCCCGACGGTGCAACCTGGTTCAACGTCACGGCCCTCGACGCCACCCGACGCATCGATGTGGTCGGTGTCGATGTGTGGATCTCACGAGGACAGTTCGATGTCGTTGGCCAGACCTACCTGTTCCTGTGGGACGGAACCCGGTGGCTCGATACCTCGCCCGACGCCGTCGATGTCACCGTCACCACGTCTGTCTCCTGACGGTCGTCGATCGACGGTATCTCAGCGCGGCCTCGAGAAGACTCCAGAAGAGCGCGTCGAGAGGTGCACCCGACGCACCGTCATCGGTCATCGCCTTGCTCACTGCACCCCATCGCGTCGACAATGGCAGAATGCCGACGAACGTCACACCGGAGTTCCGCAAGATCCAGGCCCGGTACCGCAAGGCTCGAGATCAGCGCGAGCGTGTCGAACTCCTCAAGGAGATGCTTCGCGTCGTCCCGAAACACAAGGGTACCGAGCACCTTCGAGCCGAGATGCGCTCGAAGTTGAAGGAGCTCAACGAGAAACTCGCCGGCCCGTCCAAGGGCGGTGTTCGCACCGGCCCACCCGTGACTTTCCGGAGAGAGGGCGCCGCCCAGATCGCGATCGTGGGGCCACCGAACTCCGGCAAGTCGGCCCTCCACGCCCGACTCACCGGCTCGCACGCTGTCTCCGAGCCCTACCCGTTCGCGACGCAGCATCCCGTACCGGGCATGTTCCGGTACGACGACGTCTCCTTCCAGCTCATCGACGTCCCATCGATCGGAGCCGAGCACCCCTTCCCCTTCATCGCCGACACCCTCCAATCTGGCGACGCATGCCTCTTCGTAGTCGATCTGTCCGCGCCGGGATGCGTCGAACGAGCGGCGACCGCGCTCGGTCTCCTGTCGGATAGGAAGGTCGACCTCGTCGCCGATTGGGGACGCTCGACGGACGATGACCCCGACGACCTGTTCCGCGTGCGCCTGCCGACGTTGCTCGTTGCCAACAAGTCGGATCGTTTGAGCGACCCCCACGCCGAACTCGAGGTCCTCGAGGAGCTGCTGGAAGTGGAGTACCCGACCACGGCGGTGTCGGCGACGACCGGAGCGGGTATCGACCGGCTGGGGCCGTGGCTCTTCGAACATCTCGAGGTCGTCCGGGTGTACACCAAGGTCCCCGGGTCGCCGCCGGACAGGGGGAACCCGTTCGCCCTACGCACCGGTGACACGGTGCTCGACCTCGCCCGTCTCATCCACAAGGACGTTGCGGAACGGTTCTCACATGCCCGCATATGGGGGACGGCCACCTTCGATGGTCAGCAGGTCGGCAGGGACCACGTCCTCGTCGACGGCGACGTCGTCGAGATCCACACTTGAACACAGAACAGACCGCTCCAGGGTTCCCGTTGCACGGCCGTGCGTGCCGGCCATATACCCTTGTGAGGAGCAACCGATGGGGATTCAGGCCGTAAACGTGGATATCGACGACCGTGAGTGGTCGGAGGGGATGTGGAGCACACATGCCGACCACATCTTCGCGTACGCGGCGCGTCGGATCGGCGCTCAACATGCCGAGGATGTCGTTGCCGATACGTTCGTCGTTGCGCGGCGACACCGTGATCGGCGTCCTCAGCGAGAACTGCCCTGGCTCTACGGCGTGGCGCGCCGGGTCATCCGGGATCGATACTGCTCCCAGGACCGCTGGGTCAAGCTGCGGCAACGTATCGACATGGATCGGTCCTCGCCCGGTGACGCCGTTTCCGAGCAGGCGTCTACTGCAGTTGCGGCGAATCACGCGCTCGGCTCGCTCGATGAGACAGACAGGGAAACGCTGCTATTGGTGAGCTGGGAGGGGCTCGACACGCGAGAAGCGTCTGCCGCCATGGGTATCACGCCTGCAGCGTTTCGGATGCGACTGACGCGAGCCCGCCGACGACTCAACTCCCAGATGTGGACGGCCGGACTCGATCCGTCGGGACTCCCGACCCCGAAGGACGGAGGAAGCAATGGAGTTTGGCGACACACTCCTGCAGGACATCAACCCATTCCCTTCACATCAGGCGGACGGTTGGTCGGAGAGTTCTGCCGGCCAACGGACGCTGGTCCGCGTCCTCGACCAGGCTTCTGATGGTGTTGCGGCGTTCGATCAGGAGCCCGAGAACCGTCGATGGCCGTGGCTCGTCGCCGCTGCAGTAGTTGTCGTCGTGGCTCTCGGCGTCCCAACGGCCATTCTGATGCGGTCGACGGGCACGGTCGCCCCCGGAGGTGGCGCCGGGACGGGAATCGATGGTGTCTGGATCCTCAACTCGTTCGATGTCCTCGGGAAGTTCACACACGTGGAGGTCGGTGTGAATACCGCATTGCCGCCAACGATCGACATCGGATCGACGATCACAGGGAACACCGGGTGCAACGACTTCACGGCCTACGGTGACGGCCTCACCGTGAATGGTGAACCGCAGATCTTCGACGAGGTCGTGGCTACCCGAAGCGCTCTGTGGCGGGGCCGATGCTGAGGGGCTCATGCTCACGCCCAGCGTCTTCCGAGAAGCGACGCGGAACCCTGCGGGGATGAGGGTGTCGAGCGTCGATCAGACTATGCAGTGGCTCGTCGATGGCAGCACGTTGCTGTTCTTCGTCAGGGACGACGAGGGTATTGAACTGACCGATGAAGAGACGCAGCAGGTGCGTATGTGGGAGAACACGCTGGGCCTCGCCCAGTTCCATCCCGTGGTGTGGCGAGACCGTTTCGATCGTATGTGCAACGACGGCGTCTGGGGCCGCGGCGTCGCCCTCGCCCTAGCATCTGAATTCATCGCTGCAGATCTCGAAGCCGGGACCTCGACACGTAGCTCGGGCCTCGGCGCGCCATCTTCACAGGACGGCGCTTCCGCTCTCTGGGTGATGGCTGTCAACACCTGCCGCTACCGGTTCCCTGACGGCGCCATCGAGCAAGGCCCACCGGAGATCGGGAGTGCCAGCAACGCCTCGTCAGTCGTGAAGGACTCTGCTTTCACGATCGCGCAGTAGTGGTCGCCGATGCACTTCACTCCCAGCCTCGCGCCGCTTCGGAGGTGGGCCGTGGCGCTGTTCGTGCTCGCGCTGTTCGCTTCCGCATGCTCGAGCGACGGATGGCGGGAGATGCCGGAGCCGCCCATTGACGGGCGCGGCTCGGCCGGCTCGGCGTGTTCGGGGTCGCGTCTCGTCGTGTGGGGTGGTGCCACGGTGCGTCGCCAGACAGACTCTGAGAATCCAGACGTCGTGACCATTGGAACGTTCGCCGACGGAGCGCTCTTCGATTCTTCGACCGGACAGTGGGACCTTCTTCCGCCAGCTCCTTTGACCGCCCGGTGGGCCGCAACAACGGCCGTCGTCGGCCACAAACTGCTGGTGTGGAGCGGTGCGGGGAATGTGGTCGCTTCGTCGGATCCTGCCGACTTCGACTATCCGGGCGACGGTGCGACCCTCGATCTCGCCACGATGGCGTGGACCTATCTGCCTGGAGGAGCGTTGCAACCCCGCTTCGGCGGCACCGCCGTTGCCCTCGGCGAGCGGGAAGTATTCATCTACGGTGGTCGAGCGACGCCGGGGACTGATACATCGACGTTGAACGCTGCGTTCCTCGACGTCTCCTCACTGCAGATCTCTGTGACGGAGAGTCCGCCGGCCGACAGCGTCGTGTTCGTCGATCGTGGGCGGCTACTCGCCATCGATTCGCTCGGTATGTACGAGTACGCATCCTCTCCCGACGAGTGGATCGACGAACCGATCGACGTGCCTGCAGCGATGGGGACCCCCATTGCTGCAGTTCCTCTCGAAGGCGGCACGAAGACCATCGTTGTCTCGACCTCTCGAAGTTGGGTCTACGAGGCGGCAACAGGGTTCCTCGTGCTCCAAGCAAGCCCCGCCATCGGTACGGATGCGCAGGTCCGCTCATCGACATCTGGCGCCACGATATGGGATCCTGCGTCCCGTTCGGCATGGATCCTGCACGACCGCACGTGGGAACCGTTGCCAACACCTCGGAGGCTGGGCAACCGCAAGGGCGCGTCGGTCTGCCAGACGCCGTCCTCATTGATCATCTGGGGTGGCCAGGACGACCGCGAGACCGTCAGCATCACCCGAGACGACGGCCTGGTGCTCAATCTCGACGATTGAAAGAGGGCCTCACCCTCGGGAACCGCGGCGCGGCGCCGCTGGATTCGCCTGCGGTCAGCTGATGACGATCGCCGTCCCGTACGCGACGATCTCTGCCATGCCCTACTGCTCGCCCATGTCTGTCGAGTCGAAGCAGAGGCCGACGACTGCATTCCCACCCAGCGCCTCGGCGTGTTCGACCATCGGATCGACCGCCACCCGCCGTGCTTCCTCGAGCGTCTCGGTGAACTGTTCGACCTCACCCCGACGAAGTGCTTTGATCGAACCCGAGAAGCCCTTCGAGAACCCCGTGGACCGTGCGATGAGGCCGTAGCAGGCACCGACGTAGCGTTCGGTCTGACGACCGGGAATCTGGCCGATGGTCGCCACCGGTATCGCGATCGGATCGTTGAGCTTTGGCATCTATGTCCTCCTCGCTGTTCGCCGACGTCTGATCTGATTGGCTGTCACCGATCAGCGACACGATAGCCGGCGACGCCTCAATGCTTCCCGGCCCGACGGAGTTGACGATCGCAAAGTAGTCCTCGGCACCACGCCATCTTGAGGCGTGGGTTCCATCCGTGCTACGCGATGCTACGCCGTATCGATGCTCGCAGGTCCTTCATCAACACGAACAGGTGGTTCGGGTTCTGCTCTAGTGGCACGAAGCCATATCGCTGGTAGAACGCTGCCGCCTCCGCGTCCTTGGCGTGTACGAGCACAGCTCTCCCACCGATGTCGTCGGCTGCGGCCGCACAGCGTGCCAGCGCATCCTTCAGGAGATCGCCACCAAGACCGGTGCCCTGGACGGACCGATCGAGACCAAGGCGGGCGAGGAGAATCACCGGGATCAGCCTTTGGCGCGGCAGTCCGGCTCCCAGGC
>JAJRYI010000434.1 GCA_024275815.1 Actinomycetes bacterium
CACACTCCGCGCCCGGTGGTCGTCGGCGGTGAACCCACGGGAGCTGCCTGCATCATGGCAGCACTCGAGGCAGGTGAGATCGTCACGGTGCCGGGTCCTCACGACACGATCATGGCCGGTCTCAGCTGCGGAACTGCATCACCCATCGCGATGCCGATGATCACCGCCGGGTTGAGCGCAACGGTCGCGTTCGGCGACGACTGGGCTGAAGAGGCGATGCGACTCCTCGCTGCAGAGGGGATCGTGGCTGGAGAGACGGGTGCGGCTGCATTTGCAACCCTGCTGGCGGTCGCGGATGCGAACCCGGATCTCCGGAGCGAGTTGAACCTGGGCCCCGACGATGTCGCGCTCGTGATCGTCACCGAGGGAGCGACGGATCCGGGGAACTACCGGGACGTCGTGGGTATCGACGCTCGCGAGGTACGCGGTAGATGAGCGGGATCATCTCGGGGAGTGACGGCCGTTGCGGACCTGATTGCCCGGATTTGGACCGACTCCCTAGAGTGGACATCAGCACCGTATCGCGGCGGCCATCTGGTCACCGCGAGCGTGCAGACAAACATGAAAGAGGAAAATGATGGCGTTCAAGAGATGGCGGCTGTTTGCGACCCTCATGGTCGTGATCGCGATGGTCGCAGCAGCATGTAGCAGTGGCGGGGGAGACTCGGAAGGGTCCGAACCCGCGGAGACGGCAACCACAACCGCCGCGGCGGAGCCCGCCGAGGTACTGAAGATCGCGTTCGTCCACGTCGGTCCCGTAGCGGACAAGGGCTGGTCCTGGGCACATGACCAGGGCGCCAAGTACGTCAAGGCGCAACTTGGTGATGCCGTCGAGATCACGACGCTCGAGAGCATCCCTGAAGGATCCGACGCACAGCGTGTGTTCGAGGATCTTGCTGCCGCAGGCAACAAGCTGATCTTCGGCACGTCGTTCGGGTACATGGAACCGATGCTCGCAGCGGCAGAGAACTTCCCGGACGTGGCGTTCATGCACGCAACGGGGTACAAGACGTCCGAGAACATGGGCAACTACTTCGGTGCAGCTGAAGAAGGACGGTACCTGTCCGGTATGGCAGCAGGCGCTGCGACCAAGACCAACCTGATCGGCTACGTTGCGGCCTTCCCGATCCCCGAGGTTCTTCGTGGCATCAACGCGTTCACGCTCGGTGCCAGGGAAGTCAACCCTGACGTCGAGGTACAGGTCGTCTGGACGTCGACGTGGTTCGATCCGCCGAAGGAAGGCACGGCTGCTGAGTCGCTCCTCGACGCAGGCGCAGACGTCATCGCGATGCACCAGGACTCGGCTGCACCCGGCCAGGCTGCAGAAGCCGCCGGTGCCAAGTGGGTCGGGTACAACACGGACATGACCGAGTTCGCCCCCAACGCATGGCTCACGGCAGCCATCTGGGACTGGGGCCCGTTCTATCTGGCACAGGCCAAGGCAGTGATCGACGGTACGTGGAAGGCTGAGTCGGTGTACGGCAACATGGCAGATGGCATGGTTGCTCTTGCACCGTTCGGCGAGTCCGTCGATGAGGACCTCCAGGCTCTGATCCTCGAGCGTGAGGATGAGATCAAGGAAGGCATCTTCTCGGTCTTCCCCGATCCGATCGTGGATCAGGACGGGAACGAACGAGAGCTTGGCGACATCTTCACGATGGACTACTTCGTCAAGGGTGTGATCGGTAGCCCGACGGGCTGATCGAGAGATCCACTGCGGACATGGGTGTACCCCGGATCTTCCGGGGTACACCCATCCACAGATGGCTGGGACCGAGAGGCCATCGCAATGGCTGAGGGGTGTGGGTGAGTACGAGCAACGGAGAGCCGCTGGCCGTCGAACTTCGTAACGTCGACAAGGCGTTCTACGGAGTCAAGGCGAACGACAACGTGAGTTTCGAGCTCGCACGTGGCGAGGTACACGCGTTGCTCGGTGAGAACGGTGCGGGCAAGTCGACGCTGTGCTCGATCCTCGCAGGCCTCTACCGGCCCGATGCCGGGGAGATGTGGTTCGAGGGGAAGCCTGCGTTGTTCAAGACCCCGAAGGACGCGCTCGCCGCCGGTGTCGGCATGGTCTATCAGCACTTCCGACTCGTATCGAACCTCACTGTTGCAGAGAACCTCGCCCTGGGACATCACGACCAGGGAGTGCGTCTCGACCAGAAGGAACTCGCCCGAGCAGCCGAGGAGCTCGGCGAGCGATACGACCTGGCAGTGGACCCCACCGCGAGGATCTGGCAGCTCTCGGTCGGTGAGCAGCAGCGCGTCGAGATCCTCAAGCTCCTGTACCGCGACGCCAAGATCTTGATCCTGGATGAGCCGACCGCCGTTCTGACTCCACAGGAGGGCCAGGCGTTGTTCAAGACGATGCGTCAGCTGGCCGGTGAAGGACGATCCATCATCTTCGTATCGCACAAACTCGACGAGGTGAAGCAGGTCTCGGACCGTGTCACGGTGCTGCGCAACGGCAAGACCGTCGGGGGTGTTGCGACCAAAGATGCCGATGCCAGGGAGCTGGCTCGCATGATGGTCGGGCGCGACCTCGAGCTTCCAACCCGCAGTGCAAGTGCCCCACCCGGGGAGGTGATGTTCAGCGTCTCGGATGTGCGTGTGCTCTCTGATCGTGGACTCGAGGCCGTTCGCGGTGTCTCGTTCGAGGTACGTGCAGGCGAGATCGTCGGTATCGCTGGAGTTTCGGGAAACGGCCAGCGTGAGCTCGCACAGGGCCTCGTCGGCCTTCGCCGGCTGACCGCAGGAAGGGTCGAGATCGATGGGGAGGACGTGACGAGCGACACGGTGCTCGAACGCATCGACAAGGGCCTTGCATACGTCCCGCAGAGCAGGCTGGGCATGGGACTCGCACCAGGTCTGACGACGGAGGAGAACCTTGCGTTGAAGGCGTTCCGCAGGCCCCCGTACTCGAGAGGCAGGACACTCGTTGCCTCGGCTTTTCGAGATGAAGGGGCACGTCAGATCGAACAGTACGACATTCGTGGCGTGCGCCCGGGTCTCCCCATCCGACTGCTCTCGGGAGGGAACCTCCAGAAGGCGTTGCTTGCCAGGGAGGTGGAGCTCGAACCCAAGGTTCTCATCCTTCGTTCCCCGACGCGCGGACTCGATGTCGGCGCCACCGAGGCCGTTCGTAACCAGATCCTCGCCGAAGGTGTACGGGGTACCGCTGTTCTCCTGATCTCAGAGGACCTCGATGAGCTCATGGCCCTCGCAGACCGGCTGCTCGTCATCTACGAGGGGGAGATCGTCGGGGAGATGCAGACCGAGGAAGCCACCTCGGAACGGCTCGGTCTCCTGATGGCAGGACAACGAGTGGAGGAGTCGGCATGAGCACGCGTCGCCTCATCGTTGAACCTCGTGGACTCGCATCGACCAGGCTCAAGCTCCTGGTGCCCGTAGCATCGGTGATCGCGGCCCTCATCGTTGCGGGCATCTTCCTTCTCCTGACCGGGGAGAGTCCGGTCGAGGTGTACGCCAAGATGCTCGACGCGTCCTTCGGATCTCAGCGAGGGATCGCAGAGACGATGATCTCGGCGACCCCACTGATCCTCACCGGTGTTGCGGCAGCGATCGCCTTCAAGATGCAGGTGTGGAACATCGGTGGGGAAGGCCAGTTCCTGATGGGAGCGATCTTCTCCGCAGGTATCGCGATCTGGCTCGGGGACGGGTTCCCGGCCACCGTCATGATCCCGGCCGTCGTCATCGCCGGAGGCCTCGGGGGAGCGTTCTGGGCTGCGGTCTCGGCCATACCCCGTGTATACCTCGGGACCAACGAGATCATCACGACTCTGATGCTCAACTTCATCGCGATCAACTTCGTGAACTTCCTGATCTTCGGGAGCAGCAGTCCCTGGAGAGACTCGGCGGTTGCAACGTTTCCGACGGGTCGGCCCATACCCGACGCTGCCCGGCTGCCAGAGTTCTTCTTCAGACTCGACGTGGGCATCTTCATCGCGATCGTGCTCGCGATCATCGCGTGGTACCTGATGGGGAAGACCCGGTGGGGGTTCGCGGTCCGCGTGGCAGGCGATTCAACGGACACTGCCAGGTACGCCGGGATCAGCGTGCCGCGCAAGATCCTCGGTGTGTTCCTGCTCTCAGGCGCATTCGCTGGTTTCGCCGGAGGCCTGTTCGTATCCGGGCCCGTCGGGGCGCTCGATCCCCGGTCGCTCATCCTCAACCTCGGATTCACAGGCATCATCGTCGCCGCACTTGCACGGTTGAACCTCATCGCCATCATCCCGGTTGCCGTGTTGATGGGGGCATTGAACAACTCGGGTCCAGCCCTCCAGTCCATCGGCGTGCCGACGGCGACGGTGAGCATGTTGCAGGGTGCGATCCTGCTCTTCGCCGTGGCGGGGGAGTTCCTGATCGAGAACCGGATCCGCAGACCCGAATCTGTGACTGTGGCCGCCAACCCGGAGCCTGAGACAGCATGAACGACTCTCAACTCGTACTCACACTCGTCGCCGCCATCGGGCTGGGAACACCGCTGATCTTCGCGACGGTCGGTGAGATCATCACCGAGCGCTCCGGCATCTTGAACCTGGGTGTCCAGGGGATGATGCTCATCGGCGCAGTGAGTGGGTTCTGGGCGACCTTCACAACAGGCAGTCTCCTTCTCGGTGTGATCGTCGCCGTGATCGCCGGTGCAGCGCTGTCCTGGCTCCACGCGTTCACCTCGGTGACTCTGCGGGTGAACCAGATCGTCTCCGGTCTCGCTCTCGCGATCTTCGGCACAGGCCTGGCGAGTTTCCTCGGTCGCGCGGGATCCAACCCCCTCGTCGGGAATCCTTCGCGCAAGGTCTTCGAGCCGCTGATCACGGGCGGCATCGCCGAGTGGCCCGTCGTCGGGCCCTTGATCTTCGGGCACGACATCCTCGTGTATCTCTCGATCATCGTGGCCGGTGTTGCGAGTTACTATCTGTTCCACACCCGCATGGGACTCTCGCTGCGGGCCGTCGGTGAGGATCCTGCGAGCGCGGAGTCTGCCGGTGTCAACGTGTCGCGGGTTCGCTACATCCACGTCATGGTCGGAGGCGCCCTTGCCGGGGCAGGTGGTGCCTACTTCTCTCTCGCACTGACTCCAACGTGGCAGGACGATCCGATCGGTGCAGCGGGATGGATCGCGATCGCTCTCGTGATCCTTGCAAGCTGGAGACCGTGGCGGGCTGTGTTCGCTGCATACCTGTTCGGTGCAGCCGAGCGGGTCCAGTTCACCCTTCAGACGCTTGGGGATCCGTGGAGCAACATCCCGTCGACACTGCTGGCAATGCTCCCCTTCATCCTTGCGATCATCGCGATGATCGTGCTCACGAGTGGGAAGCGAGCACGATTGCTCGGCGCTCCGGCTGCGCTCGCGATCCCGTACTTCCGGGAGCAGCGGTAACGCTCGCTCGTCGAGACCCGGGCCTGCGACGTCAGTCGAGCAGATCCGTTGCCAAGGCGTTGTGTCGCTCGATCAGAGGCTCGATCTCCATGTTCACGAGCCGGCCATCTTCAACCACGGGTTCTCCTCCGACGTAGTTGTACGCGACCGTGGTGGGTGCAGCGAGGAGCACGGCAGCTACCGGGTCATGTTGTGCCCCGGCGTACTCGAGACGGCCCATATCGAGGGCGATGAAGTCCGCGGCCTTGCCGGGTTCGAGCGATCCGATGTCGCTGCGGCCCAGGAGCGACGCACCACCCCTCGTGGCGATCTCGAGGGCGGTTCGCACGGACATCAAATCGCCGCCCGACTGATTGGGTGCTGCATCGAGCCTTGCAACGAGCATCGCCTGACGGGCTTCGCCGAGGAGGTTGCTTGCGTCGTTGCTTGCGGATCCATCGACACCGAGACCGACGGGGATACCCGCAGTTCTGTATCTGCGAACTGCTGCGATGCCTGAAGCGAGGCGCATGTTCGACGATGGGCAGTGGGCAACGCCCGTTCCGGCCGATCCCAACCGTTGGGCTTCGGTGTCATCGATGAACACACCATGCGCGAACCACACGTCGTCACCGGTCCAGTTCAGCGACTCGGCGAGTTCGACAGGTTTCTTGCCGTAGGTCTCGAGGCAGAACTCCTCCTCATCCATGGTCTCTGCGAGATGTGTGTGGAGACGGGTACCGGTGGAACGTGCGAGCGCCGCCGACTCTTTCATCAGGTCCGGTGTGACCGAGAAGGGGGAACACGGTGCGACGACGATCTGGGTCATGGAACCCGCTGCGGGGTCGTGGTAGGCATCGATGAGCCGTTGTGTGTCTGAGAGGATGGCGTCCTCGTCCTCGACGACCGAGTCGGGAGGGAGACCTCCATCGCTCGCACCGAGGCTCATCGAGCCGCGTGAAGCATGCAGGCGAAGACCGATGTAGCGGGCAGCCTCGATCTGGTCATCGAGCCGTGAGTCGTTCGGGAACAGGTAGAGATGATCGAACGCTGTCGTACACCCGCTGAGTGCGAGTTCGGCGAGGGCAACCTGGGTGGACACCTCGATGTGCTCTGCACCCATCCTTGCCCAGATGGGGTACAGCGTCGTCAGCCAGTCGAACAGGCCGGAATCCTGGGCTCCGGGTACGGCTCTCGTGAGGGTTTGATAGAAGTGATGGTGCGTATTGATGAGACCGGGGAGGACGACGTGCCCGGACATGTCGACCACCACGTCGGCGGCAGTAGGTAGGTCGGCGGTACGGCCCACCTGGTCGATGAACCCGTCGACGACGTAGATGCCACCATCGACGATCTCGGTTCCCTGATCGTCCATCGTGGCCAGAACGTTTGCATGCTTCACCAGGAGAGTGCTCATGGCACCAATGTAGTCGGCGAGCGAGATGCTCCGACTGATCAGGGCCGATGTCCACGGTGATAAGCTTCCTCCGACGCACCGAAGGTCGGGGGCGCCGCAGGGATCGCAGGTGCGAATGTCGACGAAGAGTGACGCGAGTCGGGCAAGGTTGGGCCATCGCGCCGTGCTGTCGCTTGGTGCGCTCGGGATCGTGTACGGCGACATCGGTACCAGTCCGCTCTATGCACTGCGCGAGTCGTTCGAGACCCGTGGGCTCGCTGTGATGGAGGAGAACATCCTCGGAGTGCTCTCCATCGTGTTCTGGTCGCTCCTCATCGTGATCTCGGTGAAGTACCTCACGGTCGTTATGCGCGCCGACAACGACGGTGAAGGCGGCATCCTCGCGTTGACCGCCCTCATCGTGCCGAACCGCACGCGCCCGGGACGGCGACGCTGGCTCCTGATCATGGTCGGACTCTTCGGCACGGCCCTCCTCTACGGGGATGGGATGATCACCCCTGCGATCTCCGTCCTCTCTGCGGTCGAAGGTATCGGGGTCGCAACTCCGGTGCTGTCTTCCTACGTCGTCCCGATCGCGGTCGTGATCCTCATCGCGTTGTTCATGATCCAACGCCACGGGACCGGCGCGGTGGGGAGGGTGTTCGGCCCGATGATGATCGTGTGGTTCTCGACGCTCGCGTTGCTCGGTCTGCCCCACATCGTGGACAATCTCGGAGTGCTCGCAGCGATCAACCCGTGGCACGGCGTCATGTTCTTCATCAACAACGGGTGGGATGCGTTCCTGACGCTCGGCTCCGTGTTCCTCGTCGTGACCGGGAGCGAGGCGCTGTACGCGGACATGGGGCACTTCGGCAAGGCACCGATCGAGGCGTCGTGGTACCTGATCGTGCTGCCCGCTCTGGTACTGGTCTACTTCGGGCAGGGAGCGTTCCTGCTCGGCTCGCCGGAGGGGATCTCCAACCCGTTCTATCTGATGGCTCCGAGTTGGGCAGTATGGCCACTCGTGATCGTTGCTACTGCCGCGACGATCATCGCGTCCCAGGCACTGATCTCCGGAGCGTTCTCCCTGACGATGCAGGCCGTCCAGCTTGGCTACCTCCCGCGGTTGAGGATCTTCCACACGTCCGAGTCGGCCTCGTGACAGGTGTACATCCCCGCGATGAACTGGACGTTGATGGTCGCAGCAGTGGGCCTCGTCATCGGTTTCGGTTCCTCGAGTGCTCTGGCGGCTGCCTACGGCGTTGCAGTCGCCACGACGATGGTGATCACGACGCTGCTTATCTACGTCGTGATGCGCGAACGGTGGAAGTGGACGGGAGCGCTTGCGATGTCGGTCGCCGGTGGTTTCCTGATCGTCGACCTCGCGTACTTCGGTGCCAACCTGTTCAAGATCCCCGACGGGGGCTGGTTCCCGCTCGTCATCGGTCTGTCGATCTTCACGCTGATCACGACGTGGAAGAAGGGCCGCCAGCTACTTCTGATACGGCTGCGCAGCGACGAGTTGTCGATGGAACGATTCGCCGCCTCTGTCTCGAAGACGGATCCGATCCGGGTACCGGGTACCGCTGTGTACATGTTCTCGCAGGTCGGGATGACACCCCCGGCACTGTTGGCGAATCTCCGTCACAACGAGGTACTCCACGAGCGGGTCATCGTGCTGTCGGTCGCTACAGCCGATGTGCCGCGCGTTCACGGAGCTCAGCGCGCCGAGGTCACCGATCTCGGCTCCGGGTTCTACCAGGTGGTCCTGCGGTACGGCTTCATGGAGGAACCCGACGTTCCGGCTGCACTCACCAACATCACCCGGCAGGGCTTTGGAGTAGATCCCGACGAGACGGTGTACGTCCTGGGCAGGGAGACCGTGCTTGCAACGGACCTCCCCGGGATGGCCATGTGGCGGGAGAAGCTGTTCGCCTTGATGGCTCGCAACGCCATGAACGCGGCCCGTTACTACCGCCTACCGACCGACCGCACCCTCGAGATCGGCGTCAACGTCGAGATATAGAGGAAGTTCACAGCTGACAGCTGTGAACTTCCTCACACATCCACAGCGTCGAACGACGCCAGGATCACGTCGAGAGCGTCGAGGTCTGCTTCCGTGACGATCTGGATCTGGACGAGAACGGCGAACATGCTGTTGTTCGGGTACGCCTCGAGGACGAGGAGTGCAGTGTTCGTGCC
>JAJRYI010000435.1 GCA_024275815.1 Actinomycetes bacterium
ACGGTGGAGGCGAGCATCGTCTGTTCTTCACTGCGGATGAACGTGATCGCATCAGCCACGTGGGACCTCCTTCCATGGAAGATCCTTGTCCACACGGGGTTCCCCGGGAAGTCCGAGTACCCGCTCACCGAGGATGTTGCGCATGATCTCGGACGTTCCACCTTCGATGCTGTTCGCCCGAGCTCGTAGGAACTGTCGCTGCGGGCTCATCACCCGCTCGACCTGGCGTGTGTCGTAGGTCGTCGGTTCGAGGGTGTACCCCTCCGGGATCGTGGCCCCTTCGAGACCGAGCACCGAGAGTGTGAAGGAGGTGACCTCCTTGTTGAGGTCGGCCCAGGCCAGCTTTCCCGTGGAACCTTCCGGTCCCGGGACGCCTGCCTTCATGTTCTCTGTCGCGCGTATCGCCGTCAGTCGCAGCGCCTCCGTCTCTCCCCACAGCCGGGCAAGCTCTCGGCGTTGCGACGGATCCCCTGAACCCGATGCACGCCATGCGTCGATCGCCGCACCGATGGTGCCTGAGTTCCGTGGGAGGGTGCTGCCACCGATCGCCACCCGTTCGTTCATGAGTGTGGTCATGGCAACGCGCCATCCCGCACCGACGTCATCGATCCTGTTGGCGTCGGGGATGCGCGTGTCGTCGAAGAACACCTCGTTGAACTCGGCTTCACCCGTGATCTGGTAGAGGGGGCGGATCTCGACACCTTCCGATTCCATGTCGACGACGAAGTAGGTGAGGCCCTTGTGTTTCGGCTGGTCCGGATCGGTCCTCGTCACGAGCAACCCCCACTTGGCGAGGTGAGCAAGCGTCGTCCAGACCTTCTGACCGTTGACCACCCATTCGTCGCCGTCCCTGACGGCCCGGGTCGACAACCCCGCGATATCGGATCCGGCGCCGGGCTCTGAGAACATCTGGCACCAGATCTCCTCCATCGTGAACATCGGCCGGAGCCAGCGCGTCATCTGCTCACTCGTCCCATGTGTCGCAAGGACCCCTGCACCCATACCGATACCGAGCACGTTCGCCGTTCGGTTCCACGTCGGCGCCCCCGCTTCGGCCAACCGGCGAGCGATCACCTCACGGAACTTCGGTGAGACACCAAGCCCTCCGTGTCCAACGGGAAAATCGACGAAAGCGAGGCCGGCGTCGAACTGTGCTCCCCAAAACACTCCGGGCTCGGTTGTCTCAGGCGGGTAGTCGGCGAGCAACGTGTCGATCGCTGCATCGACGATGCCGCTGTCGGCTGGTGTGTCTGTCACGTGGCAACTCCCTCTGACGATGATGGCCGGTGACCACTCATCACGGCGCCATGATCGCGAGCGTCAGGAGATCCGCAACAAGTGCCGGGGTCTCCTCGCCCTCGATCTCGACAACGACGTGTGACGTGAGCAGATACTGGCCCGGGGACCTCTCCTTGACGTCCTTGAGCGTCGAAACCGCCCGAACTCTCGACCCGGACTTCACCGGGGAGAGGAAACGAACCTTGTCACTGCCGTAGTTGATGATCATCGCAGCTCCCTCAGGGACGATGGCAGTCCGTCCCGACAGATGGCTCAACAGGGACAACGTCAGGAATCCGTGGGCGATGGTCGTACCGAAGGGCCCCTTGGAAGCAGCTTCGACGTCGGTATGGATCCACTGGTCATCGACGGTCACATCGGCGAAACGGTCGATCCTGTCCTGTTCGATCGTGAACCAGTCAGACCGGCCGGTCTCGGTACCGACGTAGGAGGCAAGTTGGTCAACGGGAACGGTGGTCATGGCATCCTTTCGACGAATGTGAACGGCAGTTTACCTGCCGCAGCGCAGGTGTGCCCGTTGAACGGACGGAGCGAAGCGCTCACCGCACTCCTCGCTCGATCCGATGCCGTGCCACAATGGCGACGAAGCACACGAAAGGCAGAGCGTGGACATCAGGGAGAAGGTGATCTTGATCACCGGTGGTGCGAGTGGCATCGGTGCAGCCATGGCGAAACGGTTCACCGAAAGTGGTGCAGGAGCGGTGATCATCGCAGACATCGACATCGACCGCGCTCAGGAGGTCGCTACAACCGTCGGTGGTGAGGCGGTCCACCTCGACGTCACCGACGAGGACGAGACACGCTCTGTCATCGAGCAGGTCGCCAGGGCGCACGGGACGATCGACCTGCTCTGTCTCAACGCAGGCATCCCGACGGATGGGTCCGTCGACGCCCCCAACGAGGATTGGCAACGAACGTGGGACGTCAACGTGATGGCACACGTGTACGCGACCCGTCACGCCCTGCCGGGAATGCTCGAGAAGGGGTCCGGGTACATCCTCACGACGGCATCGGCCGCCGGGCTGCTCACGAACATCGGGGCGGCCCCGTACTCGGTGACCAAGCATGCAGCAGTCGCCCTTGCCGAGTGGCTTGCAGTCACCTACGGGCAACGTGGCATCACCGTGTCCTGCCTGTGCCCGATGTTCGTCGACACGCCGATGCTTGCCGGATTCGGTGGACACACGGCTGAGATGCAGGGCTGGGTGAAGAGCCTTGCGATCACGACGGACGACGTTGCAGAGGCAGTGCTCGAGGGGATCACCGAAGAGCGTTTCCTCATCCTGCCTCACCCGGAGGTCGGCGAGTACTTCCAACGGAAAGCCGCCGACTACGACCGGTGGATCGCCGGGATGCAAACGCTGCAATCGAGCGTCGTTCCCGGAACCTGACGCGAACCTGCTTCAGGCGTCTGCGCCTACAGTCATGACGACCTTTCCCGTCGCCGATCGTGAGGCGAGAAGATCGAACGCGTCACGGTGATCCTCGAGCGGCACTGTGCGTGTGATTCGGGGAGCCAACCGACCATCCTCCACCATCACGAAGAGTGCTGCCGTGTTCGCTCTGTGGACGTCGGGTTCTCGCTGGGTGAACGTCCCCCACCAGACACCAACGATCGAGGCCCCTTTCAAGAGTGGGAGGTTCAGTGGG
>JAJRYI010000436.1 GCA_024275815.1 Actinomycetes bacterium
CCCTTGAAATCGCGGTGCATCTGGGATGGCGTGGGGCCGGTCTGACCCTGATACTTGGATCCGAGCTCGGGGGATCCGTAAGGGAACTCCGCGGGTGTGGTCATCTGGTAGAAACTGATCTGCCCGATCTTCATCCCCGGGTAGATGGCGATCGGGAGGTTCGCGACGTTGGACAGTTCGAGCGTCACCTGGCCGACGAAGCCGGGGTCGATGAACCCTGCTGTTGAGTGGATCAGCAACCCGAGGCGGCCGAGACTCGACTTTCCTTCGAGTCTGGCGACGACGTCGTCGGTGAGTGAAACGGTCTCGAGCGTCGATCCGAGAACGAACTCGCCCGGATGGAGGATGAACGGGTTGTCCTCTGTCGCCAGCACGCCCGTCGTCAGGTCACCCTGGGGAGCCTTGGGGTCGATGAGCGCGTACTTGTGGTTCTCGAACACCCGAAAGTTGGGGTCGCAACGAAGGTCGATGCTCGACGGTTGAACCATCTGAGGGTCGTACGGATCGATACCGATCCGCCCGCTCTCGAGCGCTTCCTTGATGGTCCTGTCCGAAAAGATCATGCCCCAGCGAGCCTAGCCGACCCCCCGACCTCTGGACTCTGGCGTCCATAAACGCAATATGTTGCGGTTGTGGACGCCAGACGCCTAGGGGAGGACGAGGGGGAGGCCGGAGTTGTACCAGTTGGCGATGCCGCCTTGGATCTCGGTCACGTTGGTGAAGCCGAGCTTGGCGAACGTAGCGCGTGCCTGGCCGGATCGGTTGCCGGAACGGCAGTACACCACGTAGTGGGCGTCCTTGTCGAGGGCGTCGAGTCGATCGGCGAAGTCGGACGCGTAGAAGTCGATGTTGATGGCTCCCTCGATGACACCCTGGCTGAACTCTTCAGGCGTGCGGATGTCGAGGACGACTTCATCGGTCTCCTGAACGATCATCTCTGCTGCTGTGGCGGGCGCCACCGTTTCGACGGCAGACGCTCCCGACGAGCAGCCGGCGAGAACGATGGCACCGACACCAAGGGCGGCGACGAGGAGCTTCAAACGACTCTTCATGGCTTCACTTTCCTCTCTTCGTGGGAAGGCCGGCACGGGTCCACGCGAGCATGCCTCCCTTGACGTTGATCGCCTCGACCCCGTTCTGTTGGAGGATGCTCACAGCGGTACCCGACCGGTTGCCGCTCCGGCAGATGGCGAGCACCTTCTTGCCTTCTAGCTTCCGCATCCTCTGGTTCAGCGAGTCGAGGCTGTAGTGGATCGAACCCGGTGGGTGACCCTCTTTGCGCTCGAGTTTCGTGCGTACATCGACGATCACCCAACCGTCGTTCTCGGCCATCTCGTGTGCCGTGCGCACATCGACGGCCTTCTTCTTACGACCGAACATCAGCGCATCCCGAGTGCGACGATGCCACCGGCAAGCGACGCCGGTCGATCGAAGCCCATGGAGGTGAGCCAAGCAGCGGCGGTCGTGCTTCGGGCCCCGGTCGCGCACACGATGAGCACGGGGGTCGAACGATCCATCATCTCGGCTGCGGCCGGGAGTCCGGCGAGCGAGATGAGTTCAGCGCCTGGGAGAGTTCCGGTCGTAGCCCACTCCATGGGTTCACGGACATCGATGAGCACGGCATCATGCTCTTCGCGCCACGTTTCCCAGTCGTGTGCGGGAACGTGTTCGATAGTGTTGGGGGGAGAGGAGAGCAAGGTCAGTCTTTCTCGTTGGCGAGTAATACCCTGGGGGGTATAGTAGTCTGACGCAGAACGTATCGAAAGGGTTCCCATGATCATCGATCTCTCGACACCCAACACGAGAGCATTCGCGAAACAGATCAGTACTGCAAGTCTCGGCGACCACTCCTACATCGTGGTCGTCGGGGACGAAGCGGTGGCCGTTGACATCCAGCGTGACCTCGACCGGTTCGAGGCTGTGCTCGAGGGTGTCGACGCAAACCTCGTGGCAGTGTTCGAGACTCACATCCACAACGACTACGTCAGTGGTGGCAAACTCCTCGCCGAAGAGCACGGCGCCACCTACGTTCTTCCCGCGAACACCGGAGCGACCTACGCCCACACCCCGCTTCCCGACGGTGAGACTATCCCCGTTGGAGGTTGGCTCGTGCGCGCCATGCACACACCGGGGCACACACACAACCACACCTCGTACGTTCTCGAATCCCCGCAAGGGCCGGTCGCGATCTTCTCGGGAGGGTCGATGCTCGTCGGAGCTGTCGGGCGCTCCGATCTGCTGGGCCCCGACCACACGGAGCAGTTGCTTGCAGACCAGTACGCATCTGCGCATCGGATCGCCGACACGCTTCCGGACCCTTCGATCGTTGCCCCGACGCACGGGACTGGCTCGTTCTGCTCGGCGTCTGACGTTGCGGACACGACGAGCACGGTCGAACGCGAGAAGCTCCAGAACCCTGCACTCATCGCACCGTCACTCGATGCGTTCGCTCTGAGCCAGAAGATGGGTTACAAGCAGTACCCCGTCTACTACAAGCACATGGCGCCCTCGAATCTGCTCCCGCTCGGAGCGCCACCTCGAGAGGACCTTCTCACCCTGACGCACCTCGATCAGGTGGGAGAGGCGACGATCATCGATGTCCGGCCGTTCGAG
>JAJRYI010000437.1 GCA_024275815.1 Actinomycetes bacterium
CCGCAACTCGGTGCGCGTCCCTTGCGCAGGGCGATCCAGCGTCTGCTCGAGGATCCTCTCTCAGAGAAGGTGCTGTTCAAGGAGTTCTCTGCAGGCAGCACGATCCTCGTCACGGTGGATCCCGACGATCCCGAAGGTCTCGCCTTCGATCCGATCGAGACCCCGGACAAGCCCTTGGTGGATTTCGCCGAGAATCAGTAGGTAGGAGCTCGCTGCGCTCGCAGCTTTCGGTGCGCTCGGCCTAGCAGCCTCGCTTGTCGGCTGTCGGTTCGCTCGCTTTCGGTAGGCGGGAGGCTATGGCCGATGGCCGATGGCCGGACAGGGGCTTTCCTACCATAATCGCACTACCATTCCGGGGTTCCCCCACACCTTCGTGATGGGGTTCAAGTACACGACGAATGAAAGGGTGCGTATGCGCTCAATACTCAAGAAGCGAGGGGCACTGTTCGCGCTGCTTCTCGTTGTGGCACTCGTTGCTGCAGCCTGCTCGAGCAGCTCCGAAGAGACCACGACGACCGCAGCCAGCGGTGGTGACGAGACGACGACGACCGCAGCAGCCCTACCCGGTGAAGGCATGAAAGTCGGCATGGCGTTCGACATCGGTGGCCGTGGTGACCAGTCCTTCAACGACTCGGCGGCCGCAGGCCTCGAGAAGGCGATCGAGGACTTCGGTATCGACACCAAGGAACTCGAAGCAGACGCAGGTGGTGAGAACCGTGAAGAGAACCTTCGCCTCCTCGCCGAAGACGGCAGCGAGCTGATCCTCGCGATCGGCTTTGCGTTCGCTGAGGGTGTGACCAACGTCGCAACCGACTTCCCGGACACGTACTTCGCAGTCGTCGACGACGCAAGCGTTGATCTTCCGAACGTCGCGGGCCTCGTCTTTGCAGAGCATGAGGGTTCGGCACTCGTTGGTGCCGCCGCTGCTCTCAAGACCGAGACCGACACGATCGGGTTCATCGGTGGCGTCTCCGGATTCGGACTCATCGAGAAGTTCGAGGCTGGTTACGAGTTCGGTGCACGTCAGATCAACCCTGACATCAACATCCTCGTCACCTACCTGAGCGCTGCTCCCGACTTCGCCGGATTCAACGATCCAGCGAAGGCGAACGAGTCCGCACTCGGGATGTACGACGAAGGTGCCGACGTGATCTATCACGCTGCAGGCGGTTCCGGTGCAGGCCTCTTCGAGGCTGCCAAGTCCTACTCCGAGGCCAACGACACCAAGGTGTGGGCCATCGGCGTCGACTCCGACCAGTACAACACTGCCGACGACGCGGTCAAGGAGTACATCCTGACCTCGATGCTCAAGCGAGTCGACGTCTCCGTCTACTCCGCAGTCTCGAGCTTCGTCAACGGCAAGCCGCTCGTCGGCCCTCAGGTCTTCGACCTGGCCGTCAACGGTGTTGGCTACTAGGTCTCGGGTGGGTTCATCGATGACATCACCGGTGATCTCGATGCACTGCGCACCAAGATCGTCGACGGTGACCTCGTGGTCCCGACCGAGCCACAGGGCTAGATCCAGACCCTCTAGACGACGAGGCCCGGGGAGTGATCCCCGGGCCTCGTCGCGTCCGGGGCACGTTCACATAGCCGGTCGCGATGACACTACGATGGCGCTTCGCGGCGCCAACCGTGCTGCACATCACGAACGAGGAGCAAGTTGGTGACCGACAACGATCGGGCCGTGGAACTCATCGACATCACGAAGACGTTCCCCGGTGTGCTTGCAAACGATCGGGTGAACCTCTCCGTTGGGCTCGGTGAGATCCATGCGATCGTCGGTGAGAACGGCGCAGGCAAGTCGACCCTCATGAACATGCTCTACGGCATGATGGCTCCCGACTCGGGGGAGATCCGTGTCCGGGGCGAGGTGGAACACTTCCGCTCACCCAAGGACGCGATCGGGCACGGGATCGGCATGGTGCACCAGCACTTCATGCTCGCGGACAACCTCACCGTCCTCGAGAACATCGTGCTCGGGTTCGAGCCGAAGTCCGGCGTTCAGATCGACTTCGCAGGAGCCACAGCGAAGATCGTCGAACTCGGCGGCAGATACGGCATGACGATCGACCCGGACACGCTCGTCGAACACCTCTCCGTCGGACAGCGGCAGCGTGTCGAGATCCTCAAGGTCCTTTTCAGAGGGGCGAACATCCTCATCCTCGATGAACCAACGGCGGTCCTCGTTCCCCAGGAAGTCGACGAGCTCTTCGAGAACCTCAAGATCCTGCGTGACGACGGTGTGACGCTCATCTTCATCTCCCACAAGCTCGACGAGGTTCTCTCGGTCGCCGATGCCATCACCGTGATGCGCGGTGGGCGCACGGTTGCCAGTGTGACTCCCGACGAGGTCGATGCAAAGCAACTCGCCGAGCTCATGGTCGGCAGCGAACTCCCGACACCCGAGACCTCGGCATCGACCGTCACGGACACGGTGGCGATGCGGGTCGAAGGCCTCACGTACACGGGTCGCGACGGAAGGGTCCTCCTCGACGATGTGAGCTTCCAGATTCGCAACGGCGAGATCGTCGGTATCGCCGGCGTCGAGGGCAACGGTCAGTCGGAACTCATCGATGCACTCATGGGAGTCATCGAACCTGACTCCGGAACGATCGAACTCGCCGGGCAGGACATCTCACAGTACGGAACCATGCAGCGCCATGAGGCGGGAATCGGCATCATCCCCGAGGACCGGCACCGGCAGGGGCTGCTCCTCAGTGCGCCCCTGTGGGAGAACGTGATGCTCGGCCACCAATCTCAACCACCGTTCGTCAAGGGTCCGTTCATCGACATGAAGGGAGCCCGATCTGCAACCGAAGCCGTCGTCGATCGTTTCAACGTCAAGACACCGAACATCAACGTTCCCGCACTTGCCCTCTCCGGGGGGAACCAGCAGAAGCTGATCGTGGGCAAAGAGATGATGGCCGAGCCCAATGTGCTGATCGCCGCCCACCCCACGAGAGGCATCGACGTCGGGGCCCAGGCTGCCATCTGGGACGAACTTCGCGATGCCCGACGCGACGGCCTCGCCACCCTGTTGATCTCGGCAGACCTCGACGAACTCATCGGTCTCTCCGACACGTTGCTCGTGATGTTCGAGGGGGAGATCGTGGCGTCACTCGACCCTGCAGAGGTGACCCCTGAGATCCTCGGCTCGTACATGACCGGTGTGGCAGTGGAGGAGAAGGCATCGTGAAGATCCAACGGTTCCTTCTCTCGCTCCTCGCCCCGGTCTCGGCGATCGTATTCAGCCTCGGTGTGGGGGCGATCGTTCTGATGATCGTGGGCATCAACCCGATCGATGCCTATAGCCAGATGGTGGCCTTCTCTGCAGATTCGACGTCGTTCGCCTCGGCGATCAACAAGGCGGTACCGCTGTACGTGTCGGCCGTTGCGGTCGCCATCGGCTTCCAGATGAACCTGTTCAACATCGGTGTCGAAGGCCAGTACCTGATCGCTGCCATGTTCGCGGGGTGGGTTGGGACGAACGTCGTGTTGTGGGGTCCCCTTCACATCGTCGTCATCATCCTCACCGCCGTCATCGTCGGGGCGATCTGGGCAGGGATCGCCGGTGTGTTGAAGGTGACGCGGGGCGTCAATGAAGTCATCTCGACGATCATGTTGAACTTCATCGCGTTCTCGGCCATTGCCTATCTGCTGGCGAACGTCTTCTCCGTCAAGAGCGACAGCCTCAACATGTCGACGGGAAC
>JAJRYI010000438.1 GCA_024275815.1 Actinomycetes bacterium
ATCAGGGTGGGCCAGCGCCGCCCGAAGTGACAGATACCCGCCCTGGGACATCCCGATGAGGACGGCACTGTCGATCCCGAGGTGATCCATGAGTCCGATGAGGTCATCTGCAGAGTCCCAGTAGGTGAACGGACCATCGACCGGGGTGTCCCCGAAACCGCGTTCGTCCCACGTCACACAGCGGTAGGTGCCCGACAGGGCTTCGATCTGGGTATCGAACATGGTGCGATCCATCAAGAATCCGTGGCTGAACATGAGCGCTGGACCGTCACCTCCGGTGTCGTCGTAGGCGATCTGCTGACCGTTGACCTCTGCTACCGGCATGGTGACTCCTTGTCTTCGAAGTGCGCTTTCTCGCGGCCGTGAACTCTACCCTCGCACATCCAGGGTTGCTCGTCGGATACATGCCGCAGTGGGCCCACAGAAGGGCCGTGCAGGCGCGGGCTTCCCGAGAGACGCGTGTGTTCCCTCGGATGAAAAGTGGTCGGGCTGGCCGGATTTGAACCGGCGACCCCTGGTCCCCCAGACCAGTGCGCTGCCAGACTGCGCCACAGCCCGATGCCGGCAGAATACCCTTCGCCCCTCCCCTACGGCTCTTGCCGCATACCCAGGGTTCCAGACCGCCTATGTGACGGTGGTGGCCCATAGAACGCGGGAGCCGATCGCGCGAGTCAGGACAACAGTTCCTTGGCCATCTCGTAGAAGCGGAAGATCAGGTAGAGGGCACCGGCGAACACCAGGAGCAGGAACGACCAGGGCCAACCCGGGTCTTCCTCTTCCTCCCCGTCGACCTCTCCGTGGTCGGGGTCGAGGGGATCGGTGCCGTCACCGTCACTCATACCGGAGGCACCCCGTGGCGGCGCTCCGAGAAGCGACGGTCCTTGTTCGAAGCGATGGCGTAGCGGCGGATGAGTTCCTCGCGGAGGTCCTCTGGTTCGATGATCGCGTCGATGACGCCCTCGGCTGCGAGACGCAGGAGGTCGACGTCCTCGCTGTACTCGCGCCGCTTCTCCTCGATGAAGGCCGCTCTCTCGGTCTCGGCGAGCGCTGCGATCGTGTTGAAGTAGACGGCGTTGACGGCCGCTTCGGGACCCATGACGGCGATCTCGGCTGTAGGGAGCGCAATGGTGGCTTCCGGGCGAAATCCGGGCCCTGAGAAGGCGTAGAGCCCGGCCCCGTACGCCTTGCGTACGATCACCGAGACCCGTGGAACGGTCGCCTCGGCCATAGCGGTGATCATCTTTGCACCGTGGCGGATGATGCCCTGGGCCTCGACCTCGGTGCCGATCATGAACCCGGGGACGTCGGCGAGGAAGAGCAGGGGGATGTTGAAGGCATCGCAGAGCCACATGAAGCGTGCCGCTTTGTCTGCCGAATCGACGAAGAGCACACCCCCGAGGTGAGCCGGCTGGGAGGCCACGATCCCGATCGAGCGTCCGTCGAGACGTGCGAACCCGGTGATCAACTCCCTGGCGAAGAGGTCCTTGATCGGGAAGAAGGATCCTTCATC
>JAJRYI010000439.1 GCA_024275815.1 Actinomycetes bacterium
AGGTGAACCCGGCGGCGTTGTGGTGGCCCCCACCCCCGAAACTGTTCGCTATCGAAGCAACATCGATCCGACCCCGGGATCTCATGCTGCCCTTGATGATCCCGTTCTTCTTGACCTTGAGAAGGCATGCAACTTCGGTGCCTCGAGCCATACGAACCAGATCGATCAGGGCGTCGGTCTCGTGGTACTCGAGTCCTGCTTCTTCGAGGTCGTTCGACGTCATGACGGACCATACGAAGCTGTGCTCGGTGTCGAGGACGGCCCGAGCGAGGACTGCGGCGGCGACCTTGTAGTACCCGAACGGTGCCTCCTCGAAGAGCTTCTGCCCGATCACATCGGGATGGACGCCTTCTTCGAGGAGGTTCGCCGCGATTCTGTGGGTGGTCGGGGACGTCGACGAGTACTGGAACCGACCGGTATCGGTCACGATCCCGGTGTAGATGGCCGTTGCAACGGCCTCCGTGACCGGCCAGTCGAGTTCCTTGAGCAGTTCGTAGACGAGTTCTGTCGTTGCCGCTGCAGATCGGTCGATGAGGAGATGGTCACCCCAGGCTCCGTCAGAGATGTGGTGGTCGATGATGACCAGCCGCTTCGCACTGTTCAACTGGCTTGCCAGGCTCCCGACACGGTGTGGCACCGATGTGTCCACGACAACACCGACGTCGAGGTCGGCGGGGAACTCTCCAGGTGGAACCAGGGTCGACGTATCGAGAAACGACATCTCCTCGGGCACCGTGAACGGGTCCCCGAACGAGGCAACCGCGTCGATGCCCGCCTCTCGGGCGGCCACGGCGAGGGCAACCATCGATCCGAGGGCATCTCCGTCTGGACCGATGTGGCCGACAACGCCGATCGAGGTCGCATCACGCAAGACCGCAACGACATCTGACACACGAGCGGCACGCTCACTCGTCGTCATGGCCACCGTCATCAGATTCGAGTTCAGACTCGTGCATCTCTTTGATGATCTGAGAGATGCGGATGCCCTCATCGATCGCCGGATCGACCCGGAACTCGAGCTTCGGTGTGTAGCGCAGCCTCGTCTCGGTCGCGATAGCCCGCTGAATCCTCGAGGTTGCTCTCTCGAGCGCGACGGCGGTCTCCTCTTTCTCCTCCTCCGTGCCGAGCACCGAGTAGAAGACGATGGCGTAGCGAAGATCCGGACTCGTCTTTGCCCCGGTGATCGTGAGGAACCCGATACGGGGATCTTTGAGTTCCGTTACCGCCTCAGCGACGACCTCGCGCACGAGTTCGTCGACCTTCCGCATCCTTGGACTCTTCTGTCGTGACATGGGTTCGTCCCGTCGTCGCCTGTGCTACCGCTTCGGACGGTCGATCAGGTGCGCGCGATCTCGCGGACCTCGTACGACTCGATCGTGTCGCCTTCCTTGATGTCCCTGAAGTTCGCAAGCCCGATGCCACACTCGTAACCGGTCGCGACCGTCTGGACGTCGTCCTTGAAACGACGAAGGGAGACGATCCTTCCGTCGTACACGACCACTCCGTCACGTACGAGACGTGCCCGTGCGTTACGGTTGATGGTGCCTTCCGTGACGTACGATCCTGCAACCATGCCGAGTCTCGGTGCACGGAAGACCTGGCGCACCTCTGCTACGCCGAGGAAGTTCTCGATCTCCTCCGGTGTCAGTTCACCGACGAGCAGTGACTCGACATCGTCGAGCAACTCGTAGATGATCGAGAAGGTGCGAATGTCGATCGCCGCTTTCTTGGCCGCGGCACGCGCCGATGCATCCGGACGGGCGTTGAAACCGTACACGATGGCACCAGATGCTTCAGCAAGCGTGACGTCGTTGGTCGTGATCCCACCGACGCCGGAGTGGACGATCGTGACGTACCCATCATCTCGTGAGATCTTCCCGACTGAGTCCTTGATCGCCTCGAGTGATCCGTGTGTGTCCGTCTTGACGATCAATCTCAACTCTGAGTGGTCCTGGGTGCGGATCTGCTCGATGAGCAGC
>JAJRYI010000440.1 GCA_024275815.1 Actinomycetes bacterium
GAACACGGCTGCTGCTCGCTCGACGATCACCTACATCGACGGGGCCGCCGGCGTGCTCCTCCATCGCGGATACCGCATCGAAGCGCTCGCCGAGAACTGTTCGTTCCTCGAAGTGGCCTACCTTCTCCTCTACGGTCACCTGCCGAACACCACAGAGCTCGACGCCTGGACGAACTCGATCTCGACCCACACGCTGTTGAACGAGGAGATGCGTTCCTTCTTCGACGCCTTCCCCCGCAGGGCCCACCCCATGGCCGTGCTGTCATCTGCTACGAACGCCATCTCGACGTTCTACGACGTCTACCGCAGGCCGATGCGTGGCGACGAGATCGATGCCGGTGCACGCACGCTCATCGCAAAGCTCCCCACGGTCGCAGCCTGGGCGTTCAAGAAGTCGATCGGCGAGCCTTACGTGTACCCGCAGAACGACCTCGAGTACGTGGAGAACTTCCTCCACATGATGTTCGCACGGCCCGTCGAGGACATAACGATCGACCCGGCCGTGGTCAAGGCACTCAACGTCCTGCTCATCTTGCACGCAGACCATGAGATGAACTGCTCGACATCGACGGTGCGTGGCGTGGGTTCGAGCCGGGCCAACATGTTCACATCGGTCGCTGCAGGCATGGGTGCGCTGTGGGGTCCACTCCACGGTGGAGCCAACCAGGCCGTCATCGAGATGCTCCAGGCGATCCACGACGATCCAACCGCGACCGTCGAGTCGACGATCGCCAGAGCCAAGGACAAGAACGACGACTTCCGACTCATGGGCTTCGGCCACCGTGTCTACAGCAACTATGACCCGCGTGCCCGGGTACTCAAATCCTTCGCAGAGGACGTCCTCAACAGCATGGATCGGACCGATCCCCTGCTCGAGATCGCGCGGGAACTCGAAGCTGCAGCGCTTGCCGACGACTACTTCGCCGAACGCCACCTGTTCCCGAACGTCGATTTCTACTCGGGGATCATCTACCGAGCGCTCGACTTCCCACTGCGGATGTTCACGGTGCTGTTCGCCATCGGGCGCCTCCCCGGCTGGATCGCACACTGGATGGAGATGAACCTCGACCCAGAGACGCGCATCATGCGCCCACGCCAGCTCTACGTCGGTGAGCCGGAGCGGTCGTTCGTCACTCTCGACGAACGCTGATCGTCACGGAGCATCGACGGCCTCTTCATAGATCCCGGTGATCTCACCGGAGAGGCCGTCGACGGTCACCAGCGCCTGACGATCTGGTGCCGGACCGGCTGCGAACACGAGTACCTGCCAGACCGGTTTCGCGAGGAGACCGCGGTATCCCAGAGTCGCCGAGCCGTGCCCGAACGCGAAGGACGCCGCGTCGGCGGCCTTGTCGATCGCCTGCATGTCCGTGACCTCGAGTTTCCAGCCTCCGAGGAACTGGTAGAGAGCGATGAGCGTGAGTGGCGCCACAGCGGTCAACCACATGCCGTCTACCCCGGATGCGACGACGAGTGCTCCCGAGACGCCTGCCATGACGAGGTACACGGCACCGGCAGTACGGCGTTTCGCCGTATCGAGTTGCCTGTACGGGGTGAGCGGGTCCTCACCGGGGTGAGCGGCCATTCCGGCGTCTGTCATCGGTCATTCCATGTCTTGGAGAGCGCCACGTACCGTTACCGTGTCGAGCGTCGAGTCGCCCCGCTTGCGGTGCCATCGGTCCCAGAGCACCAGCATGGAGGGCAGCACCATCACCGCGGCGATCAGTGCCAGGAGGATCGTGTAGGCGATCACGAACCCGAACTGCCGGAACGGGATCGTCGTCGACACCATGAGGATGCCGAAGCCTGCGATGGTCGTGATCGCCGATCCCGCTAATGCCCCTCCCGTGTGGATGAGGGTGTGGTCGATCGCTTCGTTCTCATCTTCCCATTCGAGACGCTCTTCGAGGTATCGATGCGTCACGTGGATCATGTACGGGATACCGATACCGATACCGATCGCTGAGATGGTGGCGGTCACCGGACCGAACGGAATACCGAAAGCAGCCATCAGCCCGAACACCCATATGACCACGATCGCGACCGGGAGGGTGGTGATGAGTCCGAGCATGGGACGGCGGGACTCGAACCAGAAGTTGATGACGAGCAGGAGGAGGGCGGCGCCCATGGTCAGCAGGAGCGACGACACCTGCGAGTCACGCAACGTCTCGACGACGAGAGCCGAGATGATCGCGCTCGAGGTCGCAACAGCTTCGAGGCCTGCCGCACGAGCAGGTTCGAACGCCTGGTTCAACCCTTCCGCGAGCTTGGATGCTCCGTTGTCCCCTGCGGTCGTGTCGAAGTTGAACAGAGCAGCGTCGTAGACACCGTCCGTGGACGCGAGAACGGCAGCCATCTCGAGGGGGTACTTCTCGAAGGCTGCGTCGTAGAGAGGCGTGAGGTCGGCCGACCCGGGGAAGGCCCCGCCGAACCCGAACCCGAGTCCGATCGCCGTGGCGAAGAGCTCCTGGTCGAGCATCTCGGACTCCGGGTTGAGATAGCGCAGCATCACCGAGGTGAAGGAGTTGCCGGTCGCAAAGACTCCCTGGTCGGTTTCCACCGTCTGGACCGAAGGTACGTCCGCACTGTCGGTGTAGGAGGCAAGCATGCCGTTCCATGCCTGTCCCGTGGCAACGTCTCCTGTGACGAGCACGGACGTCGTCTCCGGGAAGTCGAAACGCTCGCTGAGCGTGAGCGCCGTGCCACGCAACGGAGACGTCGTCGGCACGAAGTCGAGGAAGGAGAACTGAGTCGACAACCCGGTCATCCCATAGGCGCCGAGTCCCGTGAGGAGGAGGGAGACGACCACTGTCGCGACGGCCATCTTCCTTGGCAAGATCGACGTCTTGCCGATGAGGTTCGGCAGAATCCTGGACTCTCCAGCCTCCATGCCCTCGGTCGTGAGACGACCGTTTCGTTCTGCGCGGCGATCGAGGACCTCCCGTACTGCAGGAACGAAGGTGAGCATCAGCAGGAACGACACGCTGATCCCGACCGCCGCGAGCTCACCGAACTCCGCGAGCGCAGGGATATCGTTCGTCACGTTCGTGAGGAACCCGACGGCTGCTGTGAGCGTTGCCAGCACGAGTGCGATGCCGACGGTACGGATCGCGGTCGAGATCGATTCGTCGACCGTCCTCCCGGATACGAGTTCCTGGCGGTACCTGGTGTTCATGTGGATGGCGTAATCGACCCCGAGACCGATGAGCAGGATCGGCAGGATCTGGACCATCTGTGACTGGCTCTCGAATCGGAGATACCCGTACCCGTTCATCCATTGGATGGCAAAACCGATGGTGAGCATGGTGATCAACGTGTCGGAGGTGGTTCGGCGCAGCTTCCCGCTCCCGACACCCCACAGGACGAACGCTGCGACGTAGAGCAACACCGCCGTCAAGAGAACCGGTCCCGGGTCTGCATCGGCCCACGCCTGTGGAAAGACGCTCGGGATGACCAACGCCAGGCTCGGAGCCAGGGCAACGCTCAACCCGGCGAGCATCAACACTATGCCGGCGATGTACATCGCTCGGTCCTTCACCGCCGACGGCTTCACGAGGAAGATGATGGCGAGAACGAGGAGAATGATCAGCCCCGCAGTGGCAAAGAGACGCATGATCTCTACTTGAAAGTCGTCTCCCTCGGCGAATATCAGTTCGAGGCTGAAGGCGTCGTTCGTGATGGTGTCCGGCGTCGGTGCGAGAGCGATGGCATCTGAGATGCTGCTGGCCGCCAGACTTGCTTCGTCGAAGTTGTCGCTCGACTCGTACGAAACAGCGCTCAAGCCGAGTTCGGCAGTCGCCGCTTCGCTGTCCGCATCGTCGGACACGAGGGCCGTCATGAAGGATCTGAACTCCGGCGGTAACATCGACAGGCCCGTCGTGTAGAGAGCCTTCACCTCGGCATCGGAAGTCGGAACCGGAGCACCACCCTCGATGGCGAACTGAACCGGTGCCATGTAGGTGAGGATGGCCGGGGACTGTGGACGGTCGATCAGGAGCTCTGCCGCATCGCTACCGCGGATCGACTCTTCGAGCGCGATCGCTGCCTGTAACCCGTCGAGAGTGATCACATCGCCTGTCGTACTCGAGGTAAGCACCTGAATACGCGATACAGCACCGAACGTCCGGGCTATCTCCGATCCTGCCGTGAGCTCGGGAGCGTCGGGCGCGAACGATTCGTTCTGATCCTCGGAAGGAAGGTACTTGCCTGCGAATACGCCGAGGATGACCGTGAGGGCGATCGTCACGGCGATGACGACCCATGGGGCCTTTCGCACTGCCGTCGCGAGGGCGTTGACGAGCGTTTTCATGATCTTCCTCCAGGTGCGTCAACGGCCGGAACAGGCCTTGCGTCGGGCAGACTACCGGTGTGCTGATAGCACCGATGCCGGTCGCATCACCGCGGTGGTCGCGCCATCTCGGCGAGTGTCTCGACGGCGTCGCCCAACACGATTCCCCTCTGTTCGTTGTCCTCACCGCGTAGGCGCAGTCCGACAGTACCGGCCTCGACATCTTTGTCCCCGACGACGATCACCGCCGGGTGCTTCTGAGTGATCGCTCTCCGGATCTTCTCTCCCACCGTTTCGTCTGCGCCATCGACGTGGACGCGTACACCGCGCTCGGTGAGCTCAGCTCCGACGAATTCGGCGTAGTCCTGGTGCCGGTCTGCAACAGGTATGACGGTCGTCTGGACGGGAGCCAGCCACATGGGAAAGGCACCGGCGTAGTGCTCGACGAGGATCCCGACGAACCGTTCGATCGAACCGAGGAGTGCCCGATGGATCATGACGGGTCGTTGCCGGGTGTTGTCACTCGTGGCGTACTCGAGATCGAAGTTCTCCGGCTGGGCGAAATCCACCTGGATGGTGCTGAGCTGCCAGCGTCGGCCGATCGCGTCCTTGATGTGGATGTCGATCTTGGGGCCGTAGAAGGCACCCTCGCCCGGTGCGAGCTGATACGGAAGATCTGCTGCCTCGAGTGAGGAGGCGAGGTACTCCTCTGCCTTCTTCCACAGGTCCACGTCTCCAACGTACTTGTCGGGACGCGTGGAGAGGTCGGCCTCGAACTCCTCGAAGCCGAAGTCGCGCAGCACCATCAGGACGAAGTCGAGGAGGTTCTTGAGCTCATCCGCGAGATCCTCTTCGGTAGTGAAGATGTGGCTGTCGTCCTGAGTGAAACCACGGGCACGCATCAAGCCGTGCAACACCCCGCTTCGTTCATAGCGGTACACGGTCCCGAGCTCGAAGAGACGCAACGGAAGCTCACGGTACGAGCGGCTGCGTGACCGATAGATGAGGATGTGAAACGGGCAGTTCATCGGCTTGACGAAGTACTCCTGGCCGGGCTTGCCCTCTCCCCCATCGAGTTCCATGACGGGGTACATACCGTCGCGGTAGTAGTTCAAGTGCCCTGAGGTCTCCCAGAGGTCCGCCTTGGCGACGTGGGGTGTCACGACGTACTCGTACCCGTGGTTGCGGTGCGTGCGGCGCGAGTAGTCCTCGATCTCTCTGCGCAGTATGCCGCCGTGAGGATGCCACACAGCGAGACCACTTCCGAGTTCCGGGGGGAACGAGAAGAGATCCAACTCGTTTCCGAGTTTCCTGTGATCGCGCAACGCAGCCTGCTCGAGCTGGAGCATGTAGGCATCGAGCGCCTTCTTCGACTCCCAGGCAGTGCCGTAGATCCGTTGGAGTTGCGGCTTGTTCTCATCGCCGCGCCAGTACGCGCCGGCAGAGCGCATCAAGTGGAACGCCTTGAGCCTGCCGGTCGAAGGAAGGTGCGGACCGCGACAGAGATCGAGGAACTCGGCGTTGCGATAGGTGCTCACGTACTCGCTGTCGACACCCTCGCCGCTGTCGACACCCTCGATGATCTCGCGTTTGAACGGGTGGTCGGCAAAGACCGAGAGTGCGTCGGCGATGGGCAACTCTCCGCGCTCGAAGGGCTGATCGGCCTCGACGATCTCGGCCATCTTTTCTTCGATACGAGCGAGGTCCTCAGGTGTGAAGGGATGCTCGACCCCAAAGTCGTAGTAGAACCCGTCCTGGATCGCGGGACCGATGGCGTACGTCGACCCCGGGAACATCTCGAGGACGGCCTGCGCCATGATGTGCGCGGCTGAGTGGCGGATCACGTGTCGCCCCGCCTCGGTGTTCTCGGTGACGATCGACACGGCAGCGTCATGATCGATCGGGCGGTGCAGGTCGTACATCGCGCTGTCGACGGTGACGGCGACTGCAGCCTTGGCGAGCCGCGGTCCGATGTCGGACGCGATCTCGAACCCGGTTACCCCGTCGTGATACTCCCTCTGTGATCCGTCCGGGAGTGTGATGCGTATCGACACGGTTCCTGCCTTCTGTGCTTGCGGAGGGACAAGGGTACCCACAGCCCGTTCTCGTGTGTACAGCGAATCTGTCACAATGTACAACGACGTGTATGGGGGTCCGGCGTGCAACCGAAGATACTTGCTGAGACGATGGCGGACGGGGGAACCCTTCAGGAGTTGACGGCGTCGACTCCGCTGGTCAGCGCCAATCAGGTGTTTCGCATCTGGAGGCCCGGGCACAGCGTCGTGCTCAAGGTATACGGTTCCGAGGCCCGCCGACGTAGAGAAGGCCACGCCCTCGATGCCCTCGTGAAGGTCGACAGCCTCCCCCGGGTCCTCGATACGGGCGGTGAGGCGTCCCTGTCGTGGATCCTGTTCGAAGATGCAGGGAAGTGGAACCTGCAGAGCCTTCCAGAGAACCCCGGTCTCGCTCACCGTGCCGGGGCGATCCTCGCGGAGATCCACGCCTCTGATCGATCTGCGTTCTCGAACCTCTCCCGAGGTATCGATCAGGAGTGGATCGGTGTCGATTACACCGCGACGCTCCGGCGGCTCGACCGCTACCGGGGCCGTGTCGGTGTGCGGGCAGACATCATCCAGA
>JAJRYI010000441.1 GCA_024275815.1 Actinomycetes bacterium
GGCAGAGCTTCTACGAGACGGCCTCGATCGGTGACCTGATCGCTTACTCCAGCTTCCCACTCGCTACATCGGTGTACGAGTTCGGCTGTGGAACCGGTGCGCTGGCGGTCCGGCTCCTCGATGAGGAACTCGACGACGCGGCAGCGTACTTCGGTGTTGACATCAGCGACACGATGGTCTCGATGACGACCGACCGGATCGCGAGATGGTCGGACCGTGCAAGGATTCAGCTCGTGTCCGGTGATCTTCCTCTCCCCGGGCGTGACCGATCACTTCGATCGGTTCGTGGCGACGTTCGTATTCGACCTCCTCGACGAGGCGCTTCGCCTCCTGACACCTGAGGGACTCGTGTGCCTCACCGATGGTGCGACTCCGATGAGCCGCGTCGTAGCCGGAGGGTGGCAGAGGATCTGGAGATCGGCACCACGGCTCGTCGGTGGATGCCGTCCGATAGACATGGCACCGATGCTCACCGACCGATGGGAGCTCATCCACCATCGAGTCCTCACATCGTAGGCCGTTCCCTCCGAGATTCTGGTTGCGCGACCCCTGAACTGATCGGCGAAGTGCGGCCCGCGTTTCGCACGGGATGTGCTCCCCGTCGATAATGGTGTTGCTGTGTAGTGACGAAGGGTGGACCGATGGCTTCACAAGCGGATGTCGCGAGATACCGGGAGAACCTTCAGGACGAGATCGACGGTGCCGCCATGTACCGAGCCCTCGCCGGGATGGAAGAAGAGCCCGCACTCGTTGAACTCTATGAGCGCCTTGCTGCGACCGAGGAGCGTCACGCGGGCCTGTGGAGGGAGAAGCTGGCTGAGGCTGGGGAGGAACCCGGTGACCGTGGTGTGTCGCGTCGGGCACGGGTCCTGATCTGGTTGGCATCCAAGATGGGCACGGGTGTGCTCGTCTCGACGATCGCCCAGCAGGAACGCGCAGGCCAGTTCATGTACGACGACCAGCCCGAGACCGAAGGAACGACGCTGCGGGCCGACGAGCGATCTCACGCCCGGATTCTCAGCACCCTCGCCGAAGACAACCCGACGACGATGACCGGTCCCGTTCTCGCCCGCCTCGAAGGGCGCCACTCTGCTGTGGGCGGCAACGCCTTGCGCGCCGCGGTGCTCGGTGCCAACGACGGCCTGGTCTCGAACCTGGCGCTCGTCATGGCGATCGCCGGGGCGAGCAGCAGCCGCACTGCAGTCCTGATCGCCGGTCTCGCCGGCCTTCTCGCCGGTGCGATCTCGATGGCTCTCGGAGAGTGGATCTCGGTGCAGTCATCCCGGGAGCTCAACCAGCGTCAGCTCGAGACCGAGCGGTCCGAGATCGAAGAGTTCCCCGAGGAGGAGGCAGAGGAGCTCGCTCTCATCTACCAGGCCAAGGGCATCCCACCCGACCAAGCTGCCGAGCTCGCGGCCTCGGTGATGCAGGACGCGGAGCGTGCGCTCGACACGATGGCACGCGAGGAGCTCGGGATCGACCCCGACGATCTCGGCGGTTCCCCGTGGGAGGCTGCCATCACGTCATTCTTCCTGTTCGCCATAGGGGCGATCCTCCCGGTCCTTCCGTTCTTCTTTACATCGGGCCTTCCTGCGATCTCGATGAGCCTGCTGTTCTCCGGTCTCGGGTTGTTCGGCCTCGGTGCTGCCATCTCGTTGATGACAGGTCGCAACGTCTGGTGGTCAGGGTCCCGCCAGACCATCTTCGGCCTCGTTGCTGCAGCGATCACATTCGGGATCGGCTCGCTGCTCGGCGTAGCGGTCGGGTAGCACCAGAGACGACAGAACACCGACTGTTCGGCGTCTCTCACTCGGTTGCAGCTGTGAGCCGGGCGATCGCTTCATCGATGACGTCCGTCGTGACCGCGATCGACATGCGAGCGAACCCAGCGCCCTCGCGTCCGAACCAATGGCCCGGGCTCAGAGCGAGCCGGGCTTCCTGCCAGAGCCACTGCGTGAGCTCCGGGACGTCGAGATCGAGACCGCGCAGATCGATCCAGGCGAGATAGGTACCGTCGGGTTCGA
>JAJRYI010000442.1 GCA_024275815.1 Actinomycetes bacterium
GATGTGGACCGATCCGACTTTGGCACCGTCGTGTTCACGCAGGTAGTCGACGCCGGCCTCGACGTTCTCGGCGGCCGAGCCGAACGACACGAACACGACGTCGGCATCGTCGGTCTTGTAGCTGCTGACGAGCCCGTACCGGCGCCCGGTGAGTTCGGCGAACTCGTCGTAGGCCGCTTCGAGCATGGGCAGGATGTCTTCGGAGAAGTTGTTGCGACGTGCAATGACGCCGTTCATGTAGTGTTCCTGGTTCTCGACCGGGCCGAGGAGCATCGGGTTCTTGAGGTCCATCATCACCGGGACGCGTCGCCGTGTGGGGCCGAACAGGACCCGTTGGGCCTCCGTGGGTGTCTCGATGATGTCGTCGTGAGCACCGAGGAACTCACGGATGAGGTCCGCCTCGTGCTTGTAGAAGGTCCGCTCGAGGTGCGAGGTGAGGAACCCGTCCTGGATGTTCATCGCGGGGTTGAGCGACAGTTCGGCCACCTTGCGAGCGATCAACGCCTGGTCGGCGGCCTGCTGGGAGTCCTTGGCGAACAGCATGATCCATCCGGTGTCGAGCGCCGCGTAGACATCGTCGTGACCGCAGTGGACGTTGAGCGCATGCTTGGTGAGGGCCCGTGCTGCGACCTCGATCACCATCGTCGAGAGCTTGCCGGGAGCGTGGTAGTACTGCTCGAGGCCGTAGACGACACCCTGACCCGAGGTGAAGTTGACGACGCGGTGCCCGGTCGTCGAGTACGCGATGGCACCGCCCTGGGCCGCGTGCTCGCCCTCGGTCTCGATCGCGATCTTCGGGTTGCCGAAGACGTCGAGGACACCCTCGGCGTAGGCGAGGTGATAGTTCTCCCCCATCTCCGTCGAAGGGGTGATGGGGTAGAACACACCGGCCTGGGTGATCCGCGCCTCGGTGTGGTACGAAACGATCTGGTTCCCGTTCGTCGTGATGCGGATGCCGGGATACTTGGGGAGAACTTCGGGCACGTATTGCCTCCGGGTTAAGACCTTGAAAACTTACTGAAGCCTACCTCTAGACACGCCCCCACCGTACGGTCGCAATCAGGCGTCCGGCGCTGTTTCAGCCCCCATGTCGGCCGTCACAGCGCCAGATGTCCGAGGTGCCACTAGCGTGCGCACATGGTTGATTTCACGACAGTACGCGACTCGTTCCCGGCACTTGGAAGGCAACTCGACGGGCGGACCGTCGCGTACCTCGATGGGCCGGGTGGAACCCAGGTTCACCGATCGGTGATCGATGCCATGGCAGGCTTCATGGAGGTCGGCGGCTCGAACCTCCACGGCCCGTTCGTCACGTCGCTCGAGACCGATGCCGTCGTCGATGCTGCCCACACGGCAGTGGCCGACCTCTTCAACGCAGCCCCCGACGAGATCGTGTTCGGGCAGAACATGACGTCCCTCACCTACGCGATGTCACGGGCGATCGCTCGAACGTGGCGGCGGGGAGACAACATCGTGCTCACGCGCCTCGACCACGATGCCAACGTCTCCCCCTGGCTCCAGGCAGCCAGCGACGCGGGCATCACCGTCAGGTTCGTCGACTTCGATCCCGACGACGGATGCACCCTCGACCTCAACTCACTCGATCAAGCGATGGACCACGACACGAGACTCGTCGCCTTCACGCACGCATCGAACGCAGTGGGAACGATCACCCCCGTCGCCGATATCGTCGATCGCGCCCACGAACTGGGAGCCCTGACGTACGTCGACGCCGTGCACTACACCCCGCACGGCCTCATCGACGTCGCTGCCTCGAACACCGACTTCCTCGTTGCGTCCGCATACAAGTGGTTCGGACCTCACACGGGCTGCCTCTTCGGCAAGTCGTCCCTTCTCGAGAGCCTCGACCCGTACAAGCTGCGCCCTGCACCCGACAACGCCCCCGACCGGTGGGAGACGGGGACACAGTCCTTCGAATCTCTTGCAGGTGTCGCCGCTGCGGTCGAGTACATCGCGTCGCTCGGATCAGGACAGACACGACGAGACCGTATCGCTTCGGCCTACGCATCGATCGGTGATCACGAGACCGTGCTCACGGAACGGTTCCTCGCAGGGATATCCGAGATCCCCGGTGTCGAGCTGTTCGGCCGCAACGAGGCCGACGGTCGTACACCGACCTTTGCGATCGACGTCGACGGTGTTCGTCCGCACGAAGTGGCACGTGCCCTTGCACGAGACGGCATCTTCGTGTGGGACGGCGACTACTACGCCTACGAGGTGATGGCACGCCTCGGGAAAGCACCCGATGGGCTCGTACGCATCGGGTTCGCTCACTACAACACCCTCGATGAGGTCGATCGGGTCGTCTTGGCAGTCGGGTCCCTCCGCTGAGACAACGACGGTCCCCGTGGCCGAGCCGTCATCGGCCCTGCGCCGTGCCGCTACCGTCGAATGCACATCCAACGGAAGGAACATCATGTATCTGATTCGCCGCACCTATACCGTCAAGCCCGGTGAGGCCCGCAAGGCTGCAACGCTCATCGACCTGATCGGCAAGAAGTACCTCGAAGCCGGCACCCGCTCTGCGTCCCGCGTCTACTTCAACAGTGGCACCACCCCCGGCGAACACAACAAGGTCGTCATGGAGTGGACGGACGAGACGCTGCGTACCCCGTACCGGTCCGATCGCCCGAAGGTCGAAGGCGTCGAGGAGCTCGCAGCGCAGCTGCGCGACGTCGCCGTCGAGTCCGAGATCGAGTTCTGGGAACTCATGACCGACGAAAAGCACATCTGAGCCAAGGCCAGGGCCCGCAATGCGGTGTCCGTGACCCACAGCCAAAGGGAGAACGCGAAACTCTCGTCTACATGTGGCCCGGTGTTCTCCGATAGACCAGGAAACGCATTGCGCACGATTTCGTGAGATCGGGCATACAATCGCAACACTGTCGGCAGGGGAAGGACGATGCGCCGGTTCATCATTGCAACAGCACTCGC